>CAZUTN010000047.1:0-8877 GCA_964623365.1 uncultured Candidatus Bathyarchaeia archaeon | reverse complement strand
TTCAGTACGCACTGCCTTCGGGAGAGGAAGACGAAGTGGCTGGATCCAAGTAGTTGGACGACCTCTTCGCGGATAGGGTGTTGACGAGACGTGAAGATCCTGTTCGTGGAACCACCCAAGCGCTTCTGGTTTGTCATGGGAGAGTATCTTCCCCCACCGTTGGGAATCTTGGGACTTGCTGCATACCTTGAAAGCAAGATACCTGACGTAGAAATAGAGGTGCTTGACTGTCAGGCAAGGCTACTTGATTGGGACGGTCTTGAGAGGCACATCGAATCCTATCGTCCCGACATCGTTGCATCTAGTAGCCTCGCCACCTGCAATGCCTACACGACTATTCGAGTCGTGGCCATCGCAAAGAAAGTGAACCCGTCGATCCTGACGATTGTAGGCGGGCAGCACTTCACAGCGACGGCTGACGAATCGCTCCGGACCTATCCTGAGATCGATGTGATTATCCGAGGCGAGGGCGAATTGACCTTGGTAGACGTTGTAAACGCGGTCAGGAACTCCAGATCATTTGCCAACATCAGTGGTGTATCGTTTCAAAGAAACGGCAGGATCTTCCACAATCGTGACCGTCCACTGATTCCTGACCTTGATCAACTGCCGATGCCTGCGTATCATTTCGTTCAGGATCATATTCGAGAATACCACTTCACAATGATGGCTGGCCCGAAAGCGATCTACGCACTCGTCGAAGGATCGAGAGGATGTCCGCACCGCTGCACGTTCTGCTCACAATGGAAGCATTGGCAAGGCACCTGGCGATCAAAGTCTCCGAAGCGTATCGCCGACGAGTTCGAAGTCTGCAGTAGGGAGTTTGGAGCCGAGTTTCTCTGGCTTACGGATGACAACTTCTCCCTCGGCCGATCAGCGAGACAACTCTGCGATGAAATAGTTGGTCGCGGACTCGCTGAGGACATTATGTGGTTTGTTCAGGCACGGTGTGACGATATTGTTCGTTACGAGGATTTGCTTCCGAAGATGCGTTCTGCGGGGAATATGTGGATCCTCACCGGTGCCGAGAGCGGCAGCGAGGAAACGCTTCGGAGCGTGAGGAAGGGAATTGACCCCGGTCAGACGGGTGACGCGGTTCGGCTGATGAAGAAGAACGACATCTTCGCCCAGACAACCTTCATCATCGGCCACCGAAACGACACACACGAGACGCTCGCTGATCTGAGAGAATTCGTCAACGGCGTTGATCCTGACCTTGCGATCTTCATGCTCTTGACGCCATTCCCGGGAACCCAGGTGTACGAGGACGCCAGAAAGAATGGCTGGATAGAGGACTCGAACTGGGTAGACTACGACATGGTGCACCCGATCATGCCGACGGAGAGCCTTAGCAGGGAAGAACTTCAGGAAGAGCTGGTCAACTGCTACCGCGATTTCTACGGCTCCTGGGCGAGGAGGCTTCACGGTTTCTTCTCATCCAACAAGCTGAAGAGGATGACCTACCGCTACCTGGCCAGTCGGTCCCTCCTCGCGCAACTCAAGCTTTAGGTGGATCTGTCGGATCAGATGAGAGGCCAAGGTAGCCGAGATGTCCGCCTTGCGTTTGTGCTGGCAGTCTCAGCCTTCGGCTTGACGATATCGATCATCTCGCTAGGGAACGCGGCTCCTTTGTGCGCGGGGTCTGGGGAACGAAGAATAATCGTGGCGCTCGTCTACGGGTTCGTTTGTATCGTAGGCATGCTGGCAGCGCTATTCCCCGTAGCATGTTCCGGGGTCTTTGGGATGCGACGCGCGGCCGAAGACCCAGAGCGTCTCAAGGGGCGAGCGACCAAAGTCCTAGGTGTCTCCCTGCTTCACGGGCATCATCCTCTCGGGCCGGAAGCTGTGACCCATGAGCTTCGCATCAAAGACAAGAGCTACTGCGCAAGTTGTTCCGGGCTGTTGAGTGGTGCTCTGCTATCCTTGGCATTCGTCGCAGTCTTTGCTCTTTCAGCTTGGCCGGGCTGGACGGACAGGTGCTTGGTATATGTCCTCTATGGTGTGGGAGTTGCGGGAGTGCTCATGGGCATGGTTCAGGCTCTTGTGTTGAAACCCGGTGCTAGGATAAGATTTGTTCTTGCCACAGTGTTTGTTGTCGGAACGAGTCTGATGCTAGTCGCTACTGATCTGCTGACCGCCGATTTGACGGCGGACTTGTTCGTCGTCTTGCTCGCCGTATTCTGGCTTCTCTCACGGATCTCGTTGTCTCACCGAGACTAGATCCGAAAGGACCCGCCAGCGTTTCTGACATGCGCGAGAGCAGTCTACCGACGTGAGTACCTGTAGAAGCCGCCCAGCAGAATGGCTATTCCGACGAAGATGAGGACGAGCGGCCAGAAGTCCCGTAACCCTATGAACTGTTGGAACAGGATCGCCACACCGAGTATGATGATGAATATCCCCACGAGAACACTGCCCCAATGGGACGGCAGGCCGAAACACATCTCCTGCTCCCGTTTCGTCCTTTCTCTTTCCACGCCCATCAGCGGTTTTCCACACTGTGCGCATATCGCGGCATCATCGGGATTCTTCGCACCGCATCTGACGCAGTAGACCAAGCTCACATCACTCTTCTCTAGGTCTTGACGGACGCTGACTTGCAATATAATGTCTTCCTCCAAATCTCCGTGGCGGGTCGGGGATCCTCTGCGTATCATTCGGGGACTCGTTCTGCCGTATACAAACGCTAGTGAATAGTTCAAATGCCTGTGATGCCTGAAGCAGTGGATGAAGGGATGCATATTGGTGCGTTGCGATAGGTGCGGAACTGACCTGCCCGCAGGTGCTGCGTACTGCTTCAAGTGTGGATCGCGCGTTGGCACCGTTGTGACAGAAGAGTTCTCAGTCAGCTCTGACGATTTGGTCAAGAAGGTCAAGGGTCTCCTACACGAGGGAAACGTGACGAGAATCATTGTGAGAGACCAAGAAGGCAAGCTACTGCTTGAAGTGCCTGCCACTGCAGGTCTCATTGGCGCGATACTGGCTCCGTGGCTCGCGGCCTTGGGCGCCGTCGCCGCATTGGTTACGGAATGCACGATAGCGGTTGAAAGGAGAGAGTAGCGTGAGTTCAGAGACGCCAGTCCGCCAGTGGCGTAATCCTGACCGCCGAGACGATACCGGTTGGATCTCGTTTGGCGCCTTCCTCATAATCGTCGCAGTCATCTATCTGACAACACCCAACATCGCCAACGAGGTTAATGCCTTCATACGTGACTTTCAACTGGTCGAAGTCTTCGATGACTTCTCGTGGTTCGTGCCTTCGACCACTCATCCTGTGCTCTATTCCGCAGCCGAAAGGTTCTGCTACGCTTTTGGCCTTGTGCAGGTCGGAATACTAGGCCTTAGGCTTGCAAAGAGGTCTTCGATTCACGGAAAAGCAGAATCAGCCTCCGGAGTCGTGTTTTGGCTGGGGGCGGGATACGTCCTCGGCTTGCTATCGCAAGCAGTCCTTTCGTGGCTTTCCTTTGTCGCCGGGTTGATCATTCTGATGGGAATATCCATCGTCGTGCGGGCGCTAGTTCTCATACTCTCTCCTCGACATCCGACGTGAAGATCTCGCGGGTCATTCGATGCCGTTCTGTGCGAAGTGCGGAGCGAGACTCTCCGAGGTCGCGAGCTTTTGCTCGAAGTGCGAAACGGCAACAAAGGGAGAAGCAGTGGATCTGGCCGATTCGATCACTGACACTTTGAGAGCTGCCGGGAGAGAGATCGAGACGGCCTTCAAGACAGCCGGGAAAGATACTGACAAAACGTTCGGAGAGCTGAGAGATGATGTGTCTGAGCTAGGAGGTCCGTTTTGCCCCGAGTGTGGCGATGGGAATCCGCACGATGCGAGGTTCTGTCTTGCCTGCGGCGGAAAGATCCCGAGCGGGAGCTAAGAGATTCAGCGATCCCAGTTGCAGGCTATCTCCTACAGCGCTCGAAGTAGGCAAGGGGTTCGTGGATCGGTCCACTCGGTCAGTCGAGTCAATCTCTCTAGTCGTCTGCATTCAGTTAGCTTCAATACCAACCATCCATACGAGGGCGCTTTGAGAGTGAAGTAGACGCGGCGCAGGTTCGGAAAGAGAGGACAGAGCAGAACGGAGACTAAGGCTCTGGAATGTCCACGTTGCCATTCTCACGTGAGGTTGGACCAGTACCGAGACCACATCGCCAAATGCAGTGGGCAAGAACCAGCTGTTGCAGAGGGCTCCGACACGACCACGCCTCAGGAACGGCTGCCTGAGAATACTCGCTCTCCCTAGTGCGTCGTCGTTGCAGGTTCGGTTGAGTAGCTGTTGCAGAAACACATGTGTAGGCGGTCGGGGGACTGCTGCATCATTCTTTGGGGTTCTTTTGAGGCAACGCACGAGGACATTGTCCGTTGGAGAACGCAGGGGCGTCATGACATCTTGAAGCATGTATCGATTGATTCCACTGACCCACACAACCAACACGGGATTTTCGTTGCGAAGAGCTGCCCTTTTCTGAGAAAGGAGGAGCTAGGCTTCTACTCGTGCGCGATACATGACACCAAGCCTTTCTACTGTAGGAATTACCCGGACGACGGCGTGTGCGAACATGAAGAGGGCGCGGACGCCGAGGGCGCGACAAGGATCTGACTTGCGACCTCAGATTCGTCCGCTAAGGATGGTTCTGCGCGGACGTGTGTGTCATGCTAGGACCTAGGCTTTGGGTAGCCTGTCAGCGAACTCTTTCACCTGATAGTCGTATCCAATCGCGTCGAGCACGAGTTCCGCAGGTTTCTCGTTCGATACGCTCACGTCGACGTGACCAAGAGGGGCGTGGAAATGCAACGCAAAAGAGACCGGCTTGAAGCCGAATCTATCTGCAGCATTCCTCGTCAGTTCATCCAAGACGGTCTTGGAATCATATTCAGCTTTGCCGACCAACTTCCCGCCGGAAACTCTTATTTCCGTAAACCCTCCTTGACCGTGAAGGTGAGCAATCGTCTCAACAAGCGTGAGGCCATTCTCCTCAAAGTACTTGCTGGCATGATTTAGTGCTTCCAAAGGCTCCAACTTCGTTTTGACAGATAGCCTCAACATTGCTGTTCAGCGCACGCTTTGAGCGCGCGAGGAATAAGCCTTTGGCAAGACAAGTCACAAGCGCCCGTTGTCAGTCGTGTCTCTTGGGATGACTCAGACCTTTCTGCGTCTATACAAAACACAATCTGGACGCACTTCGCCTACGAGAATGAGACAGGCGAATGACACGAGCCTTCTTGGCTCGGTATTAGAAACTCAATTGTGAATTGCGTTTTCAGCCACGCTTCTTGACATGGGTTAGGGTTCTTCCCGGGAACGGTTGACGATAGGCATCTTCCACCCGATCCCGAAGGCTTTTCGAGTGATCTTTATGCAGGGCGCCGCCTGGCGACGTTTGTACTCAGCAGACCTTATTCGACTGAGAACATCATCAACGAGTTTCGCATCGTAGCCCATCTCGGCGAGATCCTTAAGGGATCGGCGATTCTCAACTATCTCGTCTACCAAAGGCGAGACGACGGCGTAGTCGAATGGGTCGTACTGGTCGGGTCTAAGTTCAGCGGACGGGGTCTTCGTAATGCTGCTCTTTGGTATCGCCTCGAATCCGCGCCGGCGGTTGTAGTATTCTGCGAGCGAGTAGACCTCAGACTTGCTGACATCGCCGATGACCGCGAGGCCGCCGCTCATGTCTCCGTAGAGGGTGCAGTAGCCGAGGGCCAGCTCGGTCTTGTTCCCGGTATTCAGGACAAGGTATCCGAACTTGTTGGAGAGCGCCATCAGGATGTTCCCTCGAATTCTCGCTTGGATGTTCTCCTCAGTCACGTCCGATGGACGTCCCTGAAAGGTCTCCTCGAGCGTTCTTGTGTAGGCCTCGAAGGTCTCGTCGATCGGTATGACCAAGTACGTGATGCCAAGATTCTTTGACAGTGATTCGGCGTCGCGTCTGCTGTGATCACTCGAATATCGAGAAGGCATGTACACGCCAACGAGATTCTCTCGTCCGAGCGCCTCAACGGCTATCGCAGCCGCAAGTGAAGAGTCGATTCCCCCGCTGAGTCCGATGACAGCTTTCTTGAAGCCCGTCTTCCTGAAGTAGTCGCGGACGCCCAGCACGAGCGCCGAGAATATGGCGTCTTCCTTGCTGTATGAGGGCGGAGTCACCGTCGGCGCCTCACCGGACTCGATCTCGAGATTCACAATGATGAGGTCTTCTTCGAAGCGTTTTCCGATTCCGACGAGTTCGCCTCGGCTGTCGACGGCGAGGCTTTCACCATCAAAGACGAGCTCGTCCTGTCCACCGACCATGTTCACGTAGAAGAATGGCCGCTTAAGAGCTGTAGCCTTCGATTTGAGGATCTTCTCTCTCACGAGTCGTTTGCCCGCGTAGAACGGTGATGCGTTGATGTTCACAATTATCTCAGCCCCTTTGCGCACGAGTTCCTCGGTCACGTGGCGCTGATACCGGAGCTCGTCGTCCCAGAGATCCTCGCATATGGAAACCCCCAATGTGAGCGGCTTCCCAGCGACGGTAAGAGCGATCGGGTCGTTACGGCTCGCCGGCTGGAAGTACCTGACCTCATCGAAGACATCGTATGTTGGCAGAAGCGTCTTGCGAACGACATGAATGATCTTTCCGCCGTGGCAGACCGCAGCTGCATTGTATATGTCAGATCGATCATGATCGACGAACCCGAAGACGCAGATCAGGCTGGGCGTATGCTCCGCAAGCCGCTCCGCGAGCGATCTGTTTCTCTCAATGAACTTCAGCGGCCCGCTCGGCAAGTCGCCGCTCTGAGTTCGGAGTTCCCTCGGAGGAAGCAGATCCAACGGCGGATAGCCTGTGATGATCATCTCAGGAAAGGCCAGCAGGTCAACTTTGAGATCTTCTGCTTTCTTCGCAAACGATTTGACAAGCTCAGCATTGCCATCCAAATCGCCCACTGTAGGGTTGACTTGCGCCATTCCAACTCGAGCGCTCGTCATCGGAACGAACCAGCAGTCAACAACGGTAATGCCAGTGGCTACTATATGAAACGCGTATGAACAAGAGAAGGGGCCGCTGGGCAAAATGTCCGTTCTTCCGAACGAGGTCTGCCTCTACCCAGAGCATGGCAACGCTGTTCCAGCCGTCCCCGAAAAGTGGTAGGCCTAGCAGCGCGTTCTCTTCCGTTCTCCGGCCTTGCAGTTCTTGTCGCCGTAGCTACAGATCAGGTTGAAAAGGGGCCTTTTCCGTAGTCGTGTGAGTGTTGGCTGCCCTCGCCCTCGACGAGAGTCTCTGTGGTGATTATTCCTGCAAGCTTCGTGGCTTTCGAAATAGATGCGAAGAGTTCTCTCAAATCTCCGCCCTGAAAGAAAGCTACGACATCGAATCTGCCGAAGACAGCATAGGCATCAGAAACACATGGCTCGCGCTTCAGTTTTCGTGCGAGGCTCACGGCTATTGGTACCCTGCCTCCGGTCCTGATCAGCGTCACGGCTCGAATCAAGGCTCAGGCCTCCGCGGCGACCAGAGTTTCGGTGATTACGACATCTCGTAGGTTCCCTATCTTCGTTCCTAGGGCTGTTAGCGCCTTCAGGTTCTTCACCTCGACACTAACGACCACATCGGCGGTCCCCATGACTGCAAAGGCTGCTCTGACTCCTGGAAGCGGAGTGATCTTCTCGGCGACCTGATTGTGACTCCCCGGCCGAACCTTGATCAACATGCACGCTTTCAAAGCCGTTTCCCCTACGCTTCACCGTCTTATGCACCTATAGCGTTTGCGAAGACTGTTCCGTTCATCGACTGCGCGCTGCGTTGGATGATGCCCCTGAACGAGACCAAAGGCAAGCTTGAAGAACCAGTTCCAGAACATGCCGGCTGATCAAATCGTAGGCAAGAACTTAATTCGATCGCGGTTCTTGTATAGGCGGTGGTTCTTGTCCTTGTCTGAAGCTCTCCGGCAGAAACTCATCGATCTTGGCACGTCGAATCCTCTGCTGACGATCCGTCCGGGCCAGGATTGTGACCTCTACCTGGAGCATAACATTGTCGATGCGAAATACTACGGCGTAGCTTCCAAAGAGAAAGTATCAAAGCAATATGCGGCGAAGATGTGGCTCGTCGAACCGGAACGCACCGTCAAGTATAGGGAAATCATTCAAGAACAGGAAAGTACTGTTGGCGTTCTGCCAACGCCGAAGCTGAGCTTCCAGAAGAGCACCTTCAAGGGCAAGGTTCTCTTCAAGAAGGAGACGGGAGTGGCCTTCGGCTTCAAGAAGCCCGGCGATCCGTCTAGCTTCGGTAAGGCGTATCAGTACGACTTTGACGTTTCTAGGATTCGTGGTCCCGTGAAGGAACTGGTTGAGGCAAACGGCTGGAGATTCGAACAGATCGTCTTAGACTACTTGCCTGCTCGCGTACAGGATCAACGTTTTTGTGGTCACTGCGGTGCGGCGTTGACCGTAGGAGCCTCGTTCTGCACTAACTGCGGACAGAAGACATCCTGAGAGCATTCGCTGTTGGAAATCGGACGCTCCGCTCAAGCCGACCTGAAACTCTCGATGCCAAGGATCGAACAGCAAGGTCTTGACGTTTTCCTAAGCCGGAAGGCTTGAATGGCTGGTCTCATCCAAGCATGCATGTTCGCTCCGTAGAGGTCATGAAAACGTTGGCGTTAAGCATGATCGAGTTGGCTATAAGAAGGAAGACAGCTCGAGCATTTGCCAAGACCTCCGTAGACCTAGAGGATGTTCTGTACTGCGTCAGAGCTGCTGTTCAAGCACCGTCGGGGGCAAACAGGCAACCATGGCGCTTCCTAATAGTTGACGATCCCGAAATGAAAGAGAAGATTCGCGCAAGGTGCGAAGAGCAAGAGAAGCGCTTTCACGAGAATGTCGAAGCTGGCCT
>CAZUTN010000046.1:0-9511 GCA_964623365.1 uncultured Candidatus Bathyarchaeia archaeon | reverse complement strand
TCCACTTATCTATCGTCCGCGTGTCGGGTTGTAGCCACCTCTGGATTTGGACGAACATGGAATTCAAACAGTTGTTGGAAGAGAAACGAGAAGCTGTGAACGAGTGCATAGACAAGATCCTATCGTCCGGGTTTGAACGGGACGAGGCAAGAGAACTGGTTAGATACACCTTCAAGACCGGAGGAAAACGTCTGAGGCCAATAATGGTTCTCCTCGCCTCACGGGCAGTTGGCGGAGAAGAGAAGTTGGCACTGAACGCGGCAGCCGCGGTGGAATTCGTCCATGCTGCCTCGTTGATCTTCGATGATCTCATCGACAAGGACAGACTTCGCAGAGACATGCCGACCATGAACATGGCATTCAACGACGACAGAGCAATCAGTTCGGGACTGTTTCTGGCCTCGAAGGGAGTTCAGGTTCTATCCGACTACAAAGACCCGAGGATCATGAAAATGATAGGGTGGGCTCTTGTCGAACTGAGCAAGGGGGAGATGCTCGACGTCATCTCCGATATCGCAATAGATGTCGAACACTACCTCAACATCGCGGATCTCAAGACTGGGTCGCTCTTTGGGGCATCTGCCGGAATTGGCGGGATATTAGGCGGAGGGTCTCGCGAAGAGATCAATGCCTTATACAACTATGGCAGAGCAGTCGGCGTTGCATTTCAGATTCGAGACGACATACTGGATATCACAGGCCGCTCCGCGGCTTCAAGGACGGAACGGGCTAATCTCGTGCTCGCACACTACTTGGGCGCGACTGCGCGGCGAGATCGGGTGAGTCAGATGCTAAATCAAGGTGACAACAAGGGGCGTCAGGATGTCTTTGAAGCATTGCGCCAGAAGGCGGTTGATTTTGCAACACGCGCTTCAAGAGAACGCGTCCAGACGGCGAAGTCCGAGATCGCGTTTCTTGGAGACGGTGAGGAGAAAGAAGCCTTGAGGGCGCTGGCTGAATTCGCCCTTGACAGAAACGTATAGCTAGTGATCAGCCTTCTGAGAGAATCTCGCTTCCGCACGTCTCACATTTCCACTTGAAGAGTATCTTTCCGTCCTTGAAAACCAGCTCCGCGTCAGTGCCATGTTGCCGCTGGCACTTGGGGCACCAGAGGTGTGTCATTCCAGGTGATTTCCACGTCATCCCAATCGGTGCCTCATAGCTCGCAGCAGCGGCAATTGACTTCGCTTCCTTGCCGAACGATTCGCTCAGACATGCAAGGTTGCCGCGCTCACTGTGGGGCCGTAACACGGCTTATATCTGTGTCGCTGGGTGACCTGAAGATCCAACTCGGAGCCGGAGCGGGGGAAGCCGTATGCATCTGGACTCTTGGAGTCTCATGATACTCTTTGAGTTCGTGGTTTTCATTGCTACATTTCCGCTCGTGGTTTTCGGTTGGCTGATGAGTGCTAAGGGAAGGAACCCGATCAGGGACGGGCCCTTTGAATCCGGTCAGACCCGCTTGGGGGAGGCAAGACTGCGATACATGATGCAATACTACCCGTACCTGATCATGTTCGTTGTGTTCGACGTAGTTACGATGTTTCTGTTCACTTGGGGGCTGGCCTTCTCCGCATTGCCGTTCTCTCAGGATTACCTGTTCCTGGGCTTCCTAGTCATTCTCGTGACACCGCTGGCGTACGCATTGTACCTCTCCGGAAAACGAGAGTTATGGTGACCGGATTGCAGGAGCTGCCCACAGTTCATGAAATCTTGCGCCTAGCTGTGGGCATAATCAGATCAAGAACTTTTCTTCAGATCATTGTGTTTCCGGGTTTTCTGAATATCATGCTCAGTGCGGCGTTTCTTACGTGGCTGGAAAGAAAACTGATTGCTCGTGTCCAGCTGAGGATAGGGCCTTTGTACGCTGGCATGTCAGGGATCCTCCAGCCGATAGCAGACGGCGCCAAGCTAATGTTCAAAGAGATGATCTTTCCCGAACTTGCCGATGCGAAACTCCTCATGCTTTGTGCTCTGGGCCTAATGCTGCTTGCCGCTGCGCCAATGGTTCCAATTCCGTTTGGAGACGGGCTGGTCATTGCGAACATGGACATAGGCCTGATCTATGTCTTCGCCGTGATCTCGCTTTTTCCGAGTGTGATCCTTTTGATCGGTTGGGGGAGCAATAGCAAATACTCGTTCCTTGGCGGCTTGAGATCTCTTTTCCAACAAGTTGCCTATGAGATTCCGATGTGGCTTTCGGTCCTCGGCATAGTCATGCTCACGGGGACGCTAGACCTGAGCAAGATCGTGGAAGCGCAACAGAGGCTGTGGTTCATCGTGCCACAAGCTCTGGGATTCGCGGTCTTCTTCACGGCAATGTTGGCCGAGCTCGAAAGGACCCCGTTCGATCTGCCGGAAGCCGAGCCAGAGCTCGTAATGGGATGGATGACTGAGCTAACCGGTGTCGCGTTCATGCTGGGTTTCCTCGCAATGTACACGAAGTTGTACGTCATGTCCGCTTTGGCCACGGCGCTCTTTCTTGGAGGCTGGTCGGGTCCTCCGATTCTGCCTCAGCCGGTGTGGTTTGTTCTGAAGACCTTTCTTGTAGCAAGTGTGGTTGTGATCATCCGCGGTACATTTCCACGCGTGCGAGTCGACATCCTCCTAAGAGACGCTTGGACGAGATTGCTCATCCTTGCGTTCGCCAATGTCTTCGTTACGGCGGGTCTAGTTTGGCTGGGCCTAGGTTGGATCTGGAGGGTCTAAGATGCCTGATATCGCTTTTCTCGTGCTCGGCGCTCTGATCATCGTGTCGGCGATCTTTGCGCTTGAGGCCAAGGAGCTGATCTATGGCGCGATCGGACTGGCTTTCTCGCTAATCGGAGTCGCGGGCGTTTTCATACTGCTCGGCGCGGAATACGTCGCGATGTTCCAGATTGCTGTCTACGTAGGAGCGGTCGTGGTGCTGATTCTCTTCACAATAATGCTGGTTCAGAGGGAATCTGGCCGAATAGTGGAGCAGGAAGAGCCAGGTCGCCTCGGCCGTGCAGGGATCTATGTGGCAGCCTTGGTAGCATTGGCAGTGGCAGGAGCCGTGATCTTCCTCGCTCCAGTCTCACCCGAGACGCCCGAGTTCTATCGAGTTTCGCTGCAAGAGCTCGGCCGTTCTCTGGCGTCATCCTACTCTACGGCACTTCTTATCCTCGGTCTTCTGATCGGCGCAACAATCGTTGGTGCCCTAACCCTTGCGAAAGTCGAGCGAGAGGAGAGACCAGATGGAGCCACTCAGTAGCTACGTCATACTGTCATCCGCACTGCTCGGAATCGGAATCTACGGTCTTGTTTCGAAGCGGAATGCCATCCGTTTGCTGTTTTCGGTCGAGCTCATAGTAAACGCAGCCAACATAAACTTCGTAGCGTTTGCGAGGTACTCCAACCCGCCAATCCTCGATGGGTGGGTGATAGTCTTCTATTCGATTGCAGCAGCGGCCATGGAAGCAGCAGTGGGCCTAGCGTTGATCCTTGTCGCGTTCAGGCTGAACGGAACAATCGACGTCCGCAGACTCAACCGTCTGAGAGGATAGCTCATGTTTCCCTTGCTCGTTGGAACGGTCGTTCTGCCTCTGGTAGTCGTTCCGGTCGTGTTGTTTCTATCGAAACGACTTCGCGCACGAGTGGGATGGATTGCCATGATCCCACTGGCTATTTCGACTGCCATTGTGCTATTCTCGGGTTGGCGGGGCGTTGTGGTGGAGACTTATCGATGGGAACCGATCGGATACTTTGGCTTTAGGGCAGACGGACTCAGCATTCCGGTTGTTTTCACGGTGACTCTGCTGTGCTCTGTTATCGCGATCTATTCGATGCCCTACATGACTCACAGATTAGGAAAAGACTCGAAGGATCACGGCCTCTACTTCGCGCTCTACCTGCTGTATGCAACTGGGATGATCGGGGCTGTGCTTGCCACCAACCTGATTGAATTCTATCTCTTCTTCGAATTGATGCTCGTTCCATCCTACTTTCTGATTGCTCGGTGGGGATACGGTGATCGTGACAGGATCTCATTCATGTATTTCATGTGGACTCACGTCGGAGCACTGGCTTTCTTGGCTGGTATCTTGACGTTGTGGGGATTTTCCGGCACTTTCGATCTCTCATCCCTAGCCTCGGCTGTGATTCCAGAACCGTACAGATTCTGGATCACGATCACAATCCTCGCAGGGCTCTTGGTGAAGATGGCAGCGTTCGGTGTGCATATCTGGCTTCCTCACGCCCACGCCGAGGCTCCTACGCCGATCAGCGCTCTTCTATCACCCGCAATGATCGGGATAGGAGGGTACGCCATCGTCAGGATCCTTATGACCGTCTCGCCTGAGTTGATCGGCGCGATCTCCTTCGAGCTCAGCCTCTGGGCGCTGATCACGATGGTGTACGGGGGGCTCATGGCGCTGATGCAAGACGACATCAAACGTCTGATGGCCTATTCAAGCATCAGTCAGATGGGCTACATCCTTTTGGGAATAGCCTCGGTCCAAGTTCTGGGCGTTTCCGGCTCCATGTTCCACTACCTGAGCCATGGAATGGGCAAGGGGATCCTCTTCATGGTTGCCGGGATAATCATCGTCCAAGCTCATGGAACCAGGAGTATATCCAAGCTTGGAGGCCTCGCGAAGAAGATGCCTGTTACCGCGACTGTGGCTCTGATCGGGTTCTTGACAATCCTAGGTGTTCCGCCAACAAGCGGCTTCATTTCGGAATTCCTGATCTTCCTCGGATCAGTCAAGTCGGCCATGGAACCACTTGCCTTTCAGAGACTCATTGTGGCGATCGGCGCAGTTGTCTCCACCGCAATCACGGCAGGTTACACTCTTTGGACCATGAGACGCGTTTTCTTCGGCAGCTTGCCGGCAGAGATGGCCGGGGTCGACGAAGCTCCTTTCACAATGACTGCGCCGTTGCTTGTGCTGGCCGCTACTTCGATCTTCTTGGGTATCTTTCCTGATCTTGTCAGCAGCGGCATACTTTCGCAGATTTCAAGCATGATGGGATGAGCGCGACAATGAACACCGCGATCCCTTGGCTCGTCTGGATTCTTCCGATGGTCGGCGCGCTGGCAACCGTGCCAGCTTCGGTGTTTAGCCGCAAGGCCGGGACCGCTGTTGCTGTCGTGTTTCCTCTCTTGGGCGCGTTGTGCGCGTCAGCAATGATTCCGGATGCGCTCAGAGGAGAAAGCGTGGATCTTCAAGTCGAGTGGATTCCTTCTCTCGGAATCAAGGCCGGGGTCCTGGTGGATCCCTTAAGCGTCCTGATGTCAAACATTGTCGCATGGGTCAGCTTCCTGATCGTCCTGTACAGCATCGGTTACATGCAAAAGGAAGCCTCTCTGACAAGGTACTGGTTCTTCATAAACTACTTCATCGGGAACATGCTATTGCTCGTCCTGTCAGACAACCTACTGCAGCTCATGTTCGGATGGGAAGGGGTTGGCCTATGCTCATACGCACTGATCGGATACTGGTACACTGACCAACCTGACAAATGGGTGGGTTCTCAAGGGCACAAGACTTGGGGCATCCCGATGACGTACTCTCCGAGCCACGCAGGAATGAAAGCCTTCGTGATGACAAGAGTCGGTGACATCGGTCTTCTCGTTGCCGTGTTTATCATTTACGCGACCGCTGGCACTCTGAATCTAGTGGAGCTTTCGCGTAGCATTGGCTGGGCTGGCGACCTGGCGAGGGCAGGGTTCCTGCTGCCGACGGCGCTACTGATGTTGTGGGGACCGATCGGGAAGTCGGCCCAAATCCCGTTGCACGAGTGGTTACCCGACGCGATGGCAGGCCCCACTCCGGTTTCTGCTCTGATCCACGCCGCGACGATGGTAAAGGCGGGCGTGTACTTGGTCGCGCGTACGGGACCTATGTTCTTCAACGCCATCGTCACGTACGCTCAACCCTTCACATTCTTCGAGATCGTCGGCTGGATCGGAGCTGTTACGGCCCTTGCGGCAGCGGCTCAAGCAATAGTCGCTAGGGAACTGAAGAAGACGCTTGCCTACTCGACCGCTTCTCAGATAGGATACATGATGCTGGCGATTGGCGTCGGTGGAATGGGCCTACAATTCGCCGCCGGATACACTGCAGGCCTATTCCACTTGATGAACCACGCCATCTTCAAAGCTGCAGCTTTCATGGCAGCCGGCGCTGTCATACATTCATGCGAGACTCGGTTCATGGATGAAATGGGCGGACTTAGTTCAAGCATGAAGTTCACGTTCGCGACAATGCTAATCTCAGCTCTAGCACTTTCCGGCGTGCCTCCGTTCAGCGGTTTCTGGAGCAAAGACGCAATCCTAGCGGTCACTTGGGAGACCGGCCAGCTTTGGCTGTACATCATCGCAGCGGCCACAGCCGCGTTGACACTAATCTACAGCCTGAAGATTCTTGGATGGGTGTTCCTCGGACCGAAGAGCGATCACGTCAGGAAACTGGAGCAAGAAGGAACACGGATCCACGAGGCCCAACCCATCATGTACGTCCCTTACGTGTTGTTGGCGATCGTTACAATCCTGATCGGGTTGCTTGGACCTCTCATAGAGCGAGCCCTCGGCTCATTCCTAGAAGGAGGCTTTGCTCTGGTGGAGGGTGGCCCGGAAACGGCTGTGGTCGGTGAGCTTCACTACTTGTCACCAGAGGTAGCGATTTTCATTACGACGGCATTGGTCCTGGGCGCGGGCGGAGCGATTGGATACAGCCTCTACATCTCAAGAAGAGTCGACGCGTCGAAGATCCTTGGGAATCCCCTACTCAAAGGCATCCACAACCTGCTGTGGAATAGACTCTACGTCAACCCTGCGTACTATATCGGTTTCGTGCGTGGAACACTGGGCCTGAGCGGGTCACTTTCCCGGTGGCTTGAGTTCAGGTTCTTTGATCGCATCAGCGGGGCAGTGTCCATGTTGTCCGTAGGCCTCTCCAGGGAAGGCGACAGGTTTGATCTCCACATTGTGGACGGCGCAGTCAATGGGATAGCCACCACAGGGAGACACTTGTCTCGGGCCGCCGCAAAACTCCAGACCGGGATCGCCCAGCAGTACTTGTTGGCTTTCGCACTGGGACTGTTCCTGGTGGTAGTTGCGATGGTCTTTGTAGGTATGTGAGTCATGATGCTGGGTCCGCTCTCAACCATAGTCTTACTCCCCTTGGCTGGAGCACTGGTTGTCTACCTGCTTTCGCGCGTTCACGAGAAAGCCGCCAAGGTGCTCAGTCTGCTGGTCTCGGGAGCCACGCTCGTTCTCGCACTTGGGATCGTGGCGTCGTACAATCAAGACCGTGCGGGATTTCAGATGATTGAGACCGTTCCTTGGGCAGAATCGTTCGGCTTGTCGTTCAAACTGGGAGTGGACGGAATAAGCCTGCCCCTGCTAGTTATCTCAGCTCTGTTGACAACGCTCGCCGCAGCAGGTTCTTGGCGAGAGATCCACTTCTCCAAAGGAGCGTACTATGCGCTCCTTCTACTCTTCGAAGGCTCGATCATAGGTGTCTTCACTTCGCTCAACCTGATACTGTTCTACGTTTTCTGGGAGCTCGTGCTGATCCCGATGTTCTTCTTCATCGGAGTCTGGGGAGGCCCGAAGAAGAAGTATGCTGCGATGAAGTTCCTGATCTTCACCCATGTCGGGAGCACTGTTATGCTTCTGGGGTTCATTGCACTCTACGTGTTCTCCCAGCCTCATACGTTCGACCTTGTGGTCCTATCCAACGCTAGGTTGCCATTGGCTCTGCAGATTCCGATGGCTGTTGCAGTGTTCTTTGGTTTTGCAGTCAAGCTCCCTGTGGTTCCGTTTCACACATGGCTTCCAGACGCTCACGTTGAGGCACCCGCACCGATCAGCGTGCTACTCGCCGGTCTCTTGCTCAAGATGGGTGGCTACGGGTTCATTCGCGTGATGCTCGGGGCATTTCCGGAAGCTTCACGCTTTCTATCTCCCGTCTTGGTCGGGCTCGCAGTGTTGACAATGTTCTACGGCGCTATCGTCGCCATGATTCAGCAGGACCTGAAGCGCATGATTGCGCTAACGAGCATCAATCACATGGGCTACGTCCTGCTAGGCGCCTTTTCGTTCACGGCAATGGGCCTCGCGGGAGCCGTCTTCCAGATGTTCAACCACGCTTGTGCGATCGGGTTGCTTTTCCTGATGTCTGGAGTCATACACCAACAGATGGGAACTAGGACGGTCCGTGAGCTGCCCGGGCTGGGGAAAGCGATGCCCATCACTGCGTTTCTGTTAATACTTGGGTCTCTGGGGGCGATGGGTTTCCCAAGCTTCGGAAGCTTCATCAGCGAATACATGGTCATCTTGTCAGCCATCAGCGTGAATCTTCTGCTGGCGATTGTGGTGCTCGTCCCCGCAATTACTGCTGGCTACTTCATGTGGATGCTTCGAAGAGTCCTGATGGCTTCGCCGGAGCAACCCCCAGCTAGGAACGAAGCTCCCAAGTTCGAGCTGCTGACGCTGGCTACTTTCCTTGTTCCGCTCATACTGCTGGGGATCTATCCAGCCCCGATTCTTCTACTCATCAACTCCACAGTCAGAAACCTCACCGGCTTGGCCCTTCCATAGCCGACGGACAAGTCTGGCTCCGCCTAGCGGACTTGTGCTGATTTCTTTCTCCAAAACCGGCCTCGTTCAGATGCTAGGCCTGTATGCCGCCGTTCCCATGACATGTGGTCGGGGTAATGTGTTGGGCAGAAATGTTTGCCGCAGTACGTGCATTCACGTAGATCTTCGCGCTCGGCGCCGCATCTTTCACACTTTGCCATCAGATGACAGCCTCACGTCTATGTGTCGCGTCGGGAGCAGTAAAACTCATCCTTTTTGGAAAGAGTGGAGGCTTCACGGGGCACGATTAGACGTGGGCATGGAAGCCCAAGTCTTAAGAGGATCAATACTCTTCGTCAGGTAGTTCCCTCCAAGGGGGCCCCCGGGCATGCTGCTTCCCGCGAAAATGAAGCGCATAGAAATCATTGTTCACAAGGATCACTACGACTCGGTCATGAGGTACCTTCGCGAAGCCAGAGTACTGGAGTTGCTTGATGTCAAGGACATGCTCAAAGGCTACGAGGGAGCGGTGTCCCCATGCCCCACATCCGAGAGGCTCTACCGACTGGTCACGATCGGGTCAAAGATCGCAAACCTCAGCAACATTCTCCAAGTTAGTCCCCAGTCTATCGAGCCTGTTGGCGTGGCGGGTTCCCTTTCTGAAGATCAGATCCGAGACATAGAAAGCCGTCTTACATCGCTGGAAGCGGAGGTTTCCGCCATCTCTTCAGAAATTCAGGCCTCCGAGAAGATGGTTGAGTTCGGGGATACGGGCTTGGGCGCCGCTGTGAAAGAGATCATGAGGATCGCTGACCTCAACGCCCCAGAAGGAAGGCACAGACTTGAAGAGATGGTCTTCAGAATCTTTGACGCTCTCCCCCCACCAGAGATGGAGCAGGCGGAGACTCTCGGCGAGACTATTCACAGGAAAGACGTAGCTGAGTCAGTCAGGCGAGCAGTTGC
>CAZUTN010000045.1:4226-9549 GCA_964623365.1 uncultured Candidatus Bathyarchaeia archaeon | reverse complement strand
CTAAATCCAACGTTTTGGGCAACAGTTCCCCGCGCAGAATGAAGGAAGAGAAACCACTCTCGCTAATGCCCATATCTGCTCTCTGCGATTCCTTTGCCGGAATCCAGTCACTGCATCCTGCCTGACCATGCTCTCAAGAGTTGTTCTCTGATATCGAGGAAACGAAAGCTCGAAAAGGGACATTCACTGTATCAATGATTGCGCAGAACTGGCGTGGAGCTCATGCAGGAGGCGTCTGTCTGGAGGCGGCATCGATGATAGAAGTAGATACGAAAGAGTTCCGTGGCGACCGAGACCTGCTCGCGAAGATTCTGCGGGAAAAACTCAGGGTCCAGATGCGAGTCGAGCGCAACCGGCTCCGAATAGGTGATGGCGACCAGACCATGATCTATCCGACCTTGCAGAAGGTCAAGGATCAAGTCAAGCGGGCACTTCACCACATGAAAACGCACGAGTATTACGTGGTCGTTCAAGGAGGGGTCGTCAGCATCAGAGAACGCAAGGCCCGTGAACACCGTCAAGGAAGAAAGGGGTCCGTTCCTTCAGCACAGCAGACTGTACCCTACTTCTTCCCCGGATGAGCGAAGGACTCATAGTGCAAAGCGTGCAAGACGGAAGCGCATGCCGGACACCAAGCAGCGTCGGATCAGAGCACGGTGTCCGTTTCTCTGTGGCGCAACAAACGTCTTGCCGCTCTTGCATGACCACGTGGGTCCGACCGTCGCAGAGTTCGTCATCGCCCCTCAGCATCGAGGCGTCTGCCTGGGACTGGCGTCGTCATCCCCGGTCCGTATTCTCAACAATGCAGTATAACTTCTTTCTGCAGGCCCGTCCTGACCCATTTGACAGTGACAACCAGTGGCATCCCGTTGACCCCCAAAAAGCGCAAGCCTCTTGAGGCCAACCCATGCAAGTCTGGTGCTGAGTGTGTTTGACTTGGAACCGTCTGAAGATATCGATCTTCTGTCCCGACTTGTCGAGATCAACTCAGATTCCAACCTCAAGACGGGCTACATCGAGTGCGCAGAGGTGATCAAGAAGGAAGTGGAATCGATCGGACTCAAGACGGAGATCTATGACTCAGCAGAACTGGCTCAAGACAAGAAGCCGAGACCGAACCTAGTCGCCCGCCTTGAGACGGGCGCACGCCAAACCATACTACTCGCAACCCACTACGATGTCGTGGCTGCCGGAACGGGGTGGCGTCATGACCCGTTCAAGCTTACCATAGAAGGAGAGAAGGCCTATGGACGTGGAGCGGCTGACGACAAAGGCGCGATCGTGTGCGTAATGGGCGCCCTGCGAGAGCTACGAACGAAGACGCCGAAGGCAAATGTTGCCTTCCTCGCATGTCCTGACGAAGAGATCGGCGGCGAACTGGGCCTCGGATACCTTGTCAATCATGTAAAGATCCGCGGAGACGCCGCCGTTGTCGTCGACGCATCTCCGTCGGTGGTTTCGGTCGGCGCCAGCGGCCTCCTGTGGGGAAAAGTCACCGTAAAAGGACAACAGGGCCACGCCGGGTACCCTCATCTCGCGAAGAATGCGATAAACGAAGCGATCCCATTTCTCGCAAGACTCGCAAGGTACTCGAAGATCCGAGAGCGGGTCAGATCAAAGATCCCAGCGCCTCCAGGTTCACCGTACAAGCAGATCTGGGGTCGATTCTCCGTGACGATGCTCAATGCGGGGGCAAAGGAGAACATGATCCCTGGCGAATGCGAGGCTAGATTTGATCTCCGCGTGTGCCCGGACGAGAATTACGAAAGCGCAAAGAAGGAACTCGATAGATACTTCAAGAAGCTCCGGACGTCTCTGAAGGTCGAAGCAACTCTTGAGTATACTCTCCAGAACGCGTCCAACTACTTCACAGATCCGAAGCACCCTCTTGTCAGGTTGTTCTCTCGGGCAGCTCGGGAAGGGTTCGGGGAGGAGATTCCGGTAGCCGGAGAGCTGGGCGGAAACGATGGACACTACTTCGCGAAGGTTGGAATTCCAGTCGTCAGCTTTGGCCCAATACGCGACGACTGCCATTTTCACGGTGTCGACGAGTTTGTGTACCTCAAAGACATGGAACATGTGAAGAAGACACTGGTCAACCTTGTGCGCAAGTGGGACGCTGGAAGCGGCTGACACACCTCGTCAGACAAGCTTGACTATCGAATGAGATTGTGATTTCATAGTACTAGGCTGAACAAGGCCAGTATGCCGAACCCGGCTATGACCGTGCCTGAAACCCTGTTCACCCACTGCATCCAGTGAGGGGTGGAACTCGCCCGTAGAATGCCGACTGTACCGGTCAAGATGAACCACCACAAAGCTGAGCCGAGAAAGACGCCTAGAACCAGTACCGTGGCAGACGCGTAGTCCCCGCCCCCGGTTGCCAAGCCTACCCCAGCGAATATCGCAACAAAAGAGATGATCGTCATCGGGTTTGTGAGCGTCAGGACGAACGTGGAGGCATAGGCGCTGATGAGGTTGTGTTTCTTGTTCAGTGAGACTTGATCAGCAGGTCTTGCCCGGAAAGTCTTGATACCGAGATAGGAAAGAAACAAGCCGCCGAAGAAGCGAAGCCAGATCTGTTGACTCACCAAGAACCTTGACACAAAGATCAATCCGAAACCGGCAATGCAGCCGTAGATGGCGTCGGCGGTCGCAGCACCCAGGCCGGTCAACAGACCAGCGCGCCATCCTTCGCCCAGAGTTCGACGTATGCATAGGATACCGATCGGCCCGACCGGTGCAGCAATCGAGAAGCCGATGACAAGCCCCGCGAACAAGAAAGCGTTATGCACCCGTCTCACCGTCTGTCGGGTCCAACAGTGCTTGGTTCTTCTTATCCGCAACGGATAACTGCAGGTGCGCTGTTCCTGACGGCGAATCTCGCGGTGGCTGCTAGCCGGGCTTGAACGACAATTCCCGTAGACTGTTTGCACTAAGCCTGTTTCACTCTATGAACGACGGCTCTCTTGCGGTCTTTGCCTCTGTTCTGCCAGTCATGAGAGTTGCCCTAGGACTGAGCTTTCTTGAGATAGGCACCGTCCTCGGCTTCGGGCTCGTTGCAACAATGTTGCTCCAGCTGGTCTTCGGCCACCTGTCAGACCACGGGCACGCGCGTCCGATACTGATTCTCGGATTCGGCGGCGTGGTTCTTGCCGATCTCATCTTTCCCGTCGGTTCTGCGTTCACACACGTACTGGTCTTCTATGTGTTGCTTCGCTCAGCAGCGGCCGTCTATCACCCTGTTAGCTTTGCTTCGATTGGGCGTACCTATGTAGAGAACAAGACGGCGGCGTTCGGATATCAGGGAGCGATCGGAGACTTTGGCCTCACGTTGGCAACCTTCTCAACAGGCGTTCTCTCAGAAGTGTGGGGTTGGAGAGTTCCGTTCTGGGTCTGGGGCGGACTGGCAATGATACTGTTCGCCTTCTTCGTTGCAGCGATCACGCGGTATCGAATCGGCTTCTACGCAAAATCGACCGCCTCTGCCGGCGAAAACAGCAACAACTCGTGGAAACCGAAACCCCTCAAGTCTGCCTTTGCCGTGTTGGCTATCGTTTCTTCCATCACGATAGTGAGCTTCATTCTCTTTACGGGATACATGCCGCTGTACTTCAACCTCGTAGAGGGCCTCAGTCCGGCTTGGAGCACCGCAATTGTGGCCGCTTGGATCGGGATAGGTGTCATTTCCGGGTTCATGACTGGAAGAGTCGTGAACACACTTGGGGGCGAAGCCAGGACGCTTCAAGTGATGTTCACGGCACAGGCTGTCCTCTTCTTGATCTCCAGCGTCACACTCTCCTATGAGGCAGTTGCCTCGTGGGGGCCAATGATCCGCTACCCTGCGATCGTTCTCAGCGGCATACCAGTCTTCGTCACTTTTCCTGCCGCAAACGGATTGCTTGGGTTGAGAATGCCACACAGGAGACTAGGCTTGACCTATGCGTTGACCCTGAGCCTAGGCTTGATGCTTGCTTCACTCATCACCTATCTCACGGGCTACCTTGCCTCGATCACGAGTATCGCCGTGACCATTCCTGTCTTGCTCATCGTCGCAGTATTTGGAGCAGCAGCATCCCTCAGGCTCTGATCCATGGCTCGCGTGTTGGCCTGAGCCGCGGCGAGACGCTGGAGTGTTTCACTTCCGTTCTTGGCCGGCAATCTGCAATGCTTGCGGAGCTTATCGCCGGCGACGCGGAATTCTCACCCCAAGCGCCTTGATCGTTCCAGACGAACGCAGGACCATAGCTGCGGCGGGGTTTCCGTCTATGTGTGTGATGAACGCAAGCGCTGCTCTCAACTTCTCGACTGACGCGGATCTGCAACGAAACACTGCTTTCCCGTCCGCCTCCTGAAAACCGATCAAACGCAGATTCATCTCCGCAGAGCCCAGCTTGCCTACGACGTGCTGAACGGAGCGACGCACATTGTGTTCGATGACCTTCGCAGAAACCGCACCATTCGTGAGGAATCTGACAAAGAGATATCTTTGAGAACCCCTATTCATCGTCGCCTGACCTCCTAAGGACGGTGACACCCTCTTCCGGCCGTGATTCTTCCATCCTTAACCGGTTCTTCCTCACTATCGCAAGTGGTACGTCAGAGACGCCTCTCACCGCGGTGCTGAGCGGAAGTCCAAACACATGTAGAATCGCTGCCACATCTCTGAGTGATCTCAATTCAAATGGATTCGATGCTTTGGTAGACCCGATAACTGCCGTAGAACCGTCGGCAGCTACCTCGATCTCGCGTCTGAGTCGGTGAAGTTCGGCTTCAGAGCCTAGGCCGGACGTGAATTCTGAGAGATCGAACTCCAGAGCGGCACGGCAGCTCTTCGCGAGCTCTCCTCGAAACACGTTGGCGGTTTCTCGCCTCGGGAAGTACACGACGTCAACCCGCCGGTCGCGCACCGCCACTCGAGAGACCGAGGGCACACTGCAATCGACTGATACAATCTCGTATTTCCTCCTGAATCTGCGCAGGTTCCTCAGTAGTTCTTGTCGAGAGCTGGGCTTCAGGTTCAGTCTTCTCGCTACGTCGACGCCCGCGCCCTTGAACGCGTCGACTATGGGTGGCGCGGGGACTAGTCTCTGCGGGGGCACGACCAATCCGACGAGTCTTGTCTGAAGTTCAGCAAGGAGATTCGCCATTGCTTGAGCATTAGCCACATCGTCCAATGAAGGAGATATGTGCAAATCGGCGTAGGTTCTCATGGGATGAGTCCATTCTCCCGGCAGAACTCTACTATTCCCTCAGCGTCATATGTGGAAGCGAACTTCAGTTTGATGCGTATGGGATCACCTTGCTGTAGTCTCACGGTTCC
>CAZUTN010000045.1:0-4126 GCA_964623365.1 uncultured Candidatus Bathyarchaeia archaeon | reverse complement strand
AAGCGAACTTCAGTTTGATGCGTATGGGATCACCTTGCTGTAGTCTCACGGTTCCCAAGAAAGCTTCCTGCTTGTCAAATCTCAAAAATAGGTTGCCTTCTTCGTCAACGCAGCTCCTGATCTCACCGGAGAGAAACTGTCTGTCGGAGCCCGAGAGTTCTTTCGACAGCGATTCGAACGCGTTGGAACGCAATTCCTTTGCGGGCAATCTTGCGGATATTGTAGTGATCATGTTTCCATGATGACCTTTGAGATATTGCCGGCTGAGAGGCATCTCTTTTCTCGAGACGAGTCCTACGAGGAACCTCACCGCCCGTTCCACGTTCGCGACATCCTCTGTTGCGTGGGCAATCGCGCTGAAGTGCGCTGAGAGGAAGGCGGCTTTCCAAGGTGCCATGTCGCAGCCCGACCGAACGAAGTACGGAATGCTCTTGTCTAGGTGCCTTTTACTAGTTCCTAGATTAAGTTTCGGCTCTCTCACGGGTGACCTAGCGTGGACGAGTTCAAATTCAAGCAGGTGATCGTGGTCAGACGGGATCTGGACATGGGGAAGGGAAAGATTGCCGTCCAAGTCGCTCATGCATCTGTTTCAGCTGCCGAAGAAGCTCGCAAGAAACTCACGGAATGGTGGGAAGCATGGCTGAGAGAAGGCCAATGCAAGGTGGCCGTCAGAGTTGACTCCGTGGAAGAGATCTTGCGATTAGAGAGGAAATCGAAGGAACTTCGGCTACCGTTCGCCGTGATCTCAGATCGGGGACTCACTCAAGTCGAGTCTGGAACGATAACCTGCCTCGGGATAGGCCCAGCTCCGTCTTCGCTTCTGGACACCCTGACGGGTGACCTTGACCTACTGTAGCCTTCCTCTCTCGGGGACTATCCTAGTCCATCTTCCTCTCTTGCCATCGAGGATTGGATGCAGATCCTCAGGCTTCGTAAGGTTCATGATAACGACCTCTACCCCTCTCCTCGCGGCCCTCTCGGCTTCAAGCAGCTTGCCTCGCATTCCTGCAGTGATGTCGGGCATTCTGGAACCGAGAGCTGTTCTTGCAACCTTTCTGATGTCGCGACATGGAACGGTCTCCACAAGCTGAGCGTCTTTGCGGATCTTTGGGTCAGATGAGTAGAGGCCGTCCACATCGGTTCCGTAGATGAGCATCGATGCCTCTATCGTGGGCGCGATCCATGACGCCATCTGGTCGGCGGAGACTACTCTCCAACCTTGGTCTAGGTCCGGCACCAGATCGCCCCCAAGCAGTGGAACCAGTCCCAAGTCCAAGAATTCTCGAACTGGAGCCATTTCGACTCTGCACAACCTCCCTGACCGTGCCAACATGAAACTGGAGGGCATGAACGATACGGCAGGGATTCCGTGACTGCACAGAATCGAAAGCAAGATCTTCTGTAGCCCGAGCAGTTGCAGCTTGGTCTTTGCGAACTTGTTTATAGCTTGCTGGCTGAAGCCTTTGTCCAGCCCGAAGCGTTTCACGGGGATGTGACCGAACGAGCCGGCACCGTTCAGGAGTACCAACCTCTCCTTGCGTATAGCAAGTTCTCTCGCTATTCGATGGATTGAACGATAATTTGCCTTGAACGCTCGTCTCTTGTCCGTGATCACAGATCCGCCGAGCTTGACGACTACGGTTCTATCCTTAGGATGCAACCAATGCTTCCCAACGGCAATGTTCTCTGTGGACGAAAAAATAAGGGCTGTGATCACGATTCTCGTTTTCGGATTCGCTTGGGGCGTCGCAGTTTCGGCTGCTTCTTGCCTAGCGATGCGCGTCTCTTCCGTTCAGGCAATTGTGCCGAAGGCTTCGCAGGAGGGTGCGGCTCAATCGTCCTGGGTGAAAGAGAGGCCGCGAAAGCCTTCAGGGCCGCTACGTTGTGCGCGTGGACGCTTGACCTGCGCTCATCGGTTCTGAGCCTGATGGATCGAGCCTGACATCGCTGGAGACCGGCCTGTTTCAGCTCGCCGAGGGAGAAGCCACGAGCCTTCCTCAGCTTGTGTTTGCGGCCAACGAGTCTCGGAACGACTGCAACCGGCTGTGACGATCCTGACAAGCCTGTCCGCCAGCCCTATGCGTCAAGTGCAAGCGCGTGTCGTATCGCATGGTCTCTCTTGATAGCCGGATGATTTCGGTCGACTAGTAGGATCTCAAACCATCTGCTGGTACCATCTTCCCAGACGTAATATGAGTTGAGAACCGAGAGGTTAGGGTATTTCTTGGCGGCTCTCTCTTCTGCTATCCCTTGAAGGCTCTTTGCCCTAGTGAATCTTGCAGCACCGAGCGCTTTGGGCCTACGCCCTGACGATGGGCGCTCCTTCCTGGCGCCGCCTTTCCTGACACGCACTCTTGCCACAACAAAACCTTGCTTCCTGCGGTATCCCAGACTTCGCGCTCGGTCTAGGCGGGTTGGAAATTGCACGCGCTTGATGACGCGATCTCTTCTCCAAGCAATCGCTGCTTGTCGAAGGTACTGGTTGATGTTGATGCTCTCCCGTCTCTTCCATGCTTTGGACATATACTTGTATGCTCCCATACGTTCTCGCCGGCCACTTGGCTTCCCGCTTCACGGATATGAGTTCCCACCACACGCGAAAACCGCTCGATAAAGCTTGTCCCGTCTGGGACGAGAGCCCCGACTGTTCGGAATCTCGCTCTCAGTGTTCCTGCGAGCGCTTAGGTGTTCATCTTTGTGAAACTTCAATAGATCACCACGGGCATATGTGAGCCAAGGAAAACGTGGCGAGTAGTGGGCTTCTCTGTAGGGGTTGTCGGAAAACCAAACGTTGGGAAGAGTACTTTCTTCAGCGCTGCGACACTGGCGCATGTGGCTATTGCGAACTATCCGTTTACCACGATCAAGCCCAACAAGGGAGTTGGGTACGTCAGAACTCCCTGTGTATGCAAAGAGTTTTCAGTCCAAGACAATCCCGCGAATTCGGCATGCGTCGATGGAACCCGATTGGTACCGGTCGAGCTTGTCGATTGTGCGGGACTTGTCCCCGGCGCGTGGCAGGGAAGAGGCCTTGGCAACCAGTTCCTCGACGAGATTAGACAAGCTGACGCGTTGATTCACATAGTGGACGCGGCTGGGGCGACAGACATCGAAGGGAAACCGTGCGACGTTGGTGCGCATGACCCTCGCGAGGATATTCAATTCCTCGAAAAGGAGCTCGATATGTGGCTTCTGCAAATCGTCAAGAAGGACTGGGAGAAGACTGTCAAAAGGGTCGAGGGAACGAAGGAAGATCTTGGTGCTGTCCTCGAAGAGAGACTGAGTGGACTCAGTGTCAGGCGAGCCCATGTGTTGAAGGCCCTAGACGATCTTGGTCTCGACTCTGCTCATCCAAGTCGATGGAGCGAGGATGAGTTGCTGAGGTTTCTCCATGAAGTAAGGCGCACAACTAAACCGATGCTCATCGCGGCGAACAAGATTGACATCCCCGTCGCAAGGAAGAACACAGAACCTCTGAGCAAGCTTGGATATCCTGTCATTCCGTGTTGCGCAGAAGCAGAGCTCGCGCTGAGAAGAACCGCGGAGAAAGGGTTGACGGACTACAAGCCAGGTGACGGCAGCTTCAAAGTCATTAGCCGGACCCTGTCCGCTGAACAACAAGGTGCACTAGACAGAATACGGGAGAAGATCCTAGTCCCGTGGGGATCGACAGGAGTTCAGGCCGCGATTGACTATGCCTTCTTCAAGATGCTTAAGATGATCACGGTGTATCCTGTCGAGAACCCCGAGAGCCTGACCGATCATAAGGGTCGAGTACTCCCAGACGTCTACCTTGTGCCGTACGGCACGACCGCTAGACAATTTGCTGGAATGATCCACTCCGATCTCGGAGAGGCATTTCTGTATGGCGTTGAGGTGAGATCGAAGATGAGGATCGGAGAGGAACACGTCCTGAAGGATCGCGATGTCATCTCAGTTGTAAGTGCGAAAAAGCGTGGGTGACGGGCACACCGCTCCGTATCCAGTCTAGGCCGAAGTAATGTCTTGAGAGACAACAGATCCGGGAGGAACTGTTGCTCCGGAAGCAATCCGGACTCCAGGCATGAAGGAGGAGTTGATGCCGGTCTTCACGTCATCGCCGAAGATCACGCCCAACTTCCTAAGA
>CAZUTN010000044.1:0-9618 GCA_964623365.1 uncultured Candidatus Bathyarchaeia archaeon | reverse complement strand
CCTTCTATGATTGAATACGTTTGCTTCAGCAAGTTGAGGACTCTCCTTCGATTGTGGAAGCGAGGTGTTAGAATACCGCGAACAGTCTACGTCCCATGTGATGCCCACGATCACATATCCGGCAGTGACAAGATTCTTCACAACGAAGAAGATATCGCTGACCTGATTCAAGGCGCCATGAGCGACGTGCCGGTCGTCATCAAACCTGATGCGGGTACTCGTGGACGCATGGTCAGGCTAGCTACGAACCGAAGAGAGCTTGCTAGGCTTCTCGATGAGACCGAGTCATCCACGATCAACCCTGTCGGCGTCGTTGCCCAAGAGCTCATACACAAGTGGTTCTTTGACCTCAGAATCCTCGTTACCAAGAAACGCGCAGGAGCCCCGTATTGCTATCCGATGGCCCTGGCACGTGCGGGATTCAAGGACTTCCGGACGAACACATATCTGGGAAACATGGTGTTCGGAGTCAAGCTCCCCTCGTACGTTCGCGAAGTCGCTGTTCGATGCGGATGGGCAATCGGGCACGACAAAGAGGCTTGGGTCCTAGCGTTCGACGCCATGCTCGACATCGCCGAAGACAAGTTCGTCGATGACGAATACATCAGAGCGGAGCTTGAAAGGCTGACAGAGTCTTTCGAAATCGTGAAGAGAACAAAACGACAGAAAGAGAAGATCACGAACTTTGCGGCTTGGAACCGTCTACTGGAAGCTGCCTACCGCGACTACATGAGCGTCGAGGCTTATGACAATGTCAAGGAGATAATAGAGGAGAGCATTGAAAGGTCGAAAGAGAACGTACTCTTCCATGAGGCAAATGCATGTCCTGAGTTCTGGGAGCAAACGCGCCTCGTTGGAGGAGTGAACCTTGCAGTGCCTCTGCTTGAATGCGCAGAAAGCATGACCGACAGTCGATCCTGCTCAGGCTCGGAGCTGAAGACGGCTCTTGCGTGATTCATCTCCCGGCTACTGGTGTCCCTGATGAGAGTTGGAATAGTTGGAGGTTCAGGGTACGTAGGCGGTGAGCTATTGCGCCTTCTTCTTCGCCATCCGGAAGCCGAGGTCACAGCGGTAGTGTCGCGTCAAAAGGCCGGAGACTATGTGTTCCGAACCCATCCGAATCTGAGAGGAATAACGGATCTCAGGTTCATTCCGCTGGACCTAGCGCACCTCACGAAGAGCTGCGACCTCGTGTTCACTGCTCTACCCCATGGGGCTTCTGCGAATCTCGTAGCGGGCCTTCTTGATCAAGGACTGAAGGTGGTCGACATGGGCGCGGATTATCGTCTCAGAAACGCAGACGCGTATCCAACGTGGTACGGGTGGAAGCATCCTCACCCGGAGCTCTTGGAGGAAGCCGTGTACGGGCTACCTGAGCTACATCGCGACGAAATCAGGAATGCGCGCCTAGTCGCCTGCGCGGGCTGCATGGCTACTGCGACTATCCTTGCGCTCTATCCGGCGATTAGAGAAGGGGCAATTGAGAACGATAGGATAGCAGTTGACGTGAAGATAGGGTCTTCTGGAGCCGGGACGAAACCGACCCCTGGATCAGTTCACGCAGAGAGGTTTGGGGGAGTGAGACCTTACAAGACGATCGGGCACAGGCATATCGCGGAGATCGAGCAAGAGCTTGAGAGAGCTGCCGGCACTCGAATAAGAGCAGCGTTTTCGCCTCACGCAGTAAACATGGTACGCGGCATATTGGCCACACTGCACTGTTTCCTATCCAGACATCTGACGGCGCGGGACATCTGGAAGGCGTACAGATCGAGCTATCAGAACGAACCTTTCGTTAGACTAGTTCGAGATCGCAAGGGGCTCTACCAACTGCCGGATCCCAAAGTTGTTGTCGGATCCAACTTCTGCGACATAGGCTTTGAACTAGACAATCACGTAGACCGGTTGGTTCTGTTATGCGCCATTGACAATCTAATGAAAGGCGCGTCGGGGCAAGGAGTACAATGCTTCAACATCATGCTTGGGACTGACGAACGAACTGCGCTGGAAAGCTCAGGGTTCCATCCTTTGTGATCGAAATGTTCGTCACTGCAAAGATCGGCGGAAGCGCACTTGAATCAGGCATACCCGCAGACTTGGTGAACGATCTCAAAGAAGGACTCGCGAGACACAAGACTATCCTTGTCCATGGGGGAGGAAGAGAAGTCACAGATGTTGCCACCAAGCTGAGCAAGCAGCAGAGATTCATAGTGTCACCCGGAGGCTTTCGAAGCCGATACACTGACAAGGAGACTGCCGAGATCTACACGATGGTGATATCCGGCAAGGTCAACAAGCAATTGGTCTTGACCCTTCAGTCCCACGGCATACCTGCTGTAGGGCTGTCGGGGCTGGATGGCCTCCTAATGCAAGCAGAGCGCAAGAAGAACTTGATTGCTGTGGATGAGACCGGTAGGAAAAGAGTCATAGACGGAGGGTACACTGGAAAGATATCGAAAGTCAACGGGGACCTGATATCACTCTTGCTCAAGAACGACTACTTCCCAGTTGTAGCACCTGTTGCTGTGAGCGAAGAGTTTGAACCCCTGAATGTTGACGGTGATCGAGCGGCTGCGTACATTGCAGGGTCGGTGAAAGCAGACAGACTGGTCTTGTTGACCGATGTTGACGGTGTGACACTAGACGGCGGATTGGTTCGTCGAATGAGTCTGTCGGAAGCGAAAGACAAAATCCGGCAGGTGGGCGCGGGGATGATCACAAAGATCCACGCTGCAATTGAAGCGCTCGAGATGGGCACAGATGAGGTAATAATATGCTCTGGCTTCGGGAAGCGTCCAATTTCGTCAGCTCTAACGCATGAATCAGGCACGGTGATACTTCAATGAACGCAGGCGAGGTTATGGAAAATGAGCAAGCGCTGATACCGAAGGTCCATTCTGAGAAACCAGTGATACTTCTTGGAGGCAAAGCCGCACCGGCGTGGAATGCCGATGATGAGTAGGACGTTGACTGCACAAGCAGCTACGGGGCATCCTTCCTGGGACATTGGCACGCGAGAATCGTCGGCGCTATTGAGAGGCAAGCCAAGAGGCCAGTCGCTTGTCACGGATCATTCTGAAATGACATCCGTTCAGAATTCGAAGAGAGTATTGTTGATGTGTCTCCTAGGCGGTTAGACAGAGTCTTTCTCTCTCTCTGAGGGCGGGACAGGAGCAGTCGAGGGCGCGCTAGAGTTGGCACGCAAATCCTCCAGAGAGCCGGGAATCATCGCAATGACGGGTTCCTTTCACTACAAGACTATCAACGGTTCGTCAGCGCCTTGGGATAGGAAGCATCGCGCGGCCTTCAGACCCTTACTTCTTGGCTTCAGACACGTTCCATATGGCCGCTCTGATAGGCTGAGGCGAATGATCGCTGAGGACGCAGTCGCGGTCATACTTGAACCGCACGCAGGCGCGTCTGGGTGACTCTTGTTCAGGCAATCCGCGTCTCGGGCAGAATCATGTTGGAACCTAACCACGAATTCATTCCTTCTGAGAAGAGAACGAATGCGCCATGGTAGTTGCAGGACTCGCAGACTCGCTACACACCCTCCGACCAAGTGCGAGCGCTGCCGTGGGATCTCGCCTTACGGGGGAAACACGGTGAGCACTAGCTGTACGAAAAAAGTCCCATTGCGACGAAAAACGGATCGTGCCCACGTACGCAGATCCGAAATTCTTATAAATCCTGCGAACTCCTCGCTAAGGCCTACTCCCGTTTCGGTGGGAAATCGCCTTCGATTGGAGGGCAGGATGCAACGTGAGTCCAGAAAGCCGCAGGTGTGAGTGTCCGGGGATCCATATGTCATGTGACTGCTGCGACTATTGCTACCTAGCTCACTCTTCGCGTCCTCCCTGCCTCCAGAGCATGGGGTGATCCATCCGTCTTGGATTCACTTGACGACTACATATCCGTCAGTTCGTTCTGCTACGCGAAGGAAGTCGCGGAGTCATTTTCGGCTCCAAGTGAAGTCATAGTCCATGACACAACTCTAAGAGAGGGGGAGCAAACGCCCGGTGTCGTGTTTAGTCCCCAAGACAAGTTGGCCATAGCAAGGAAACTGGACCAGGTCGGGATTCAACAAATCGAATCGGGCTTCCCAGCCGCTTCTCGGGGAGAGAGAACAGCAACCAGAGCCATCGTGAAAGAGAACCTGGCGGCAAAGATATTCGGTTTTGCGCGCGCGGTGTTAGGCGACATCGATGCGGTAGCTGAGTGTGAGGCTTTTGGGGTCGTCCTTTCGTATCCGCCTTCGGACATGCATTTGAAGTACAAGCTGAAGGTAACGCGCGAAGAGTATCTTGAGAGAGCAGTGCAAGCTGTTGAACATGCCAAGAAATATGGATTATATGTGACGTACAGCGCGGAGGATTCAACGAGGGCTGACCTTGGTTTCTTGAAACGAGTCTTCAAAGAGGTTACCAGAGCGGGCGCGGATACAGTCCGGGTGGCGGACACACTCGGAGCAATAACTCCTGTGGCCATGAAGTACCTAGTGCGAGAAATCAGAAAAGTTGTGTGTGCACCTGTCGAGGTTCATTGTCACAATGATCATGGACTAGGAGTCGCCAATGCTCTAGCTGCGCTCGAGGAAGGCGCCAGCGTGATATCGAGTTCGGTGGACGGTCTCGGTGAAAGAGCCGGTTTGGCTGCCACCGAGGAAATCATAATGGCTCTCCACAATCTCTACGGCATTCGTGGCTTCAATACCAGGGGGTTGTTTGATTTGTGCAAGCTGGTTGAGGATCTCTCCAAGATTACGATTGCTCCACACAAGCCTGTTGTAGGAGAGAACGTCTTCATCCACGCATCCGGGATTCATCAGCACGGAGTCCTCAAGAACCCCGCCACATACGAGCCCTATCCTCCAGAGCTTGTGGGCCGAGAGAGGTCACTGCTCCTGGGAAAACTCGCTGGAACTCACGCCGTGGTGCACAAGCTCCACGCGCTTGGATACAATGCACCCAAGGAAAAGGTTTCAGAAGTAGTCACGACCGTTAAGGAGATGTCGGAGAATCGACGAAAGGCTCTCTCTGACAAGGAATTTGCAGAAATCGCACGACAAGTGCTCAAGAAATGAAAGGACGAAACGCGGCTCAAACGAGCCTAGCGGTTTTCCACTTGGCTGAGCGCTGGTATGTCTAGTGGGCCTCACAATTGCTGAGAAGATATTCAGCAGAGCTTCGGGACGCAAGGCAAGGCAAGGGGACATGGTCGTCGCCGACATAGATCTAGCGATGGCCCATGATGGCACGGCACCTCTGGTCATGAAAGCGCTGCAAGAGATGGGAACTCACAGAGTCTGGAACTCGCAGAAGATTGTTCTCGTCATAGACCATGTAGCTCCAAGCGCATCAGAGGTATCATCAATTCTGCACAAGGAGATGAGGGCGTTTGCTTCGCGTCAAGGGGTGCGGATCTTTGACATAGGGTCAGGCATATGCCATCAAGTCCTGCCAGAGATGGGGTACGTGAAACCTGGTTCACTCATAGTAGGTGCTGATTCGCACACTTGCACCTATGGCGCTCTGGGCGCCCTGTCGACAGGCATAGGGTCAACTGATATGGCAGCTGTATTCAGCTCCGGGAAGCTGTGGTTCAAAGTTCCTGAGGTCTTCAACTTCAACATAGAAGGCAGGCCCCCGAGATTCATAACGGCAAAGGATGTCATACTAGACATCATAGGCGAAGTGAAGGCTGACGGGGCCGCCTACAAAGCAGTAAGATTCGCGGGTTCAGCTGTCAGTGAAATGAGCACCAGCGCTCGGATGACGCTCTGCAATATGGCTGTGGAAATGGGCGCCAAAGCAGGTTTTGCAGAGCCCGACGAGAAAACGCTCGCCTATGTTCAATCTAGAGTGCGCGGACCGATTGAGCCTATCACAAGCGATGCAGACGCCGAATACGAGGAAGTTCGCACTTTCGAAATAGACAAGTTGGAGCCTCAGGTGGCTTGTCCGGATCACGTTGACAACGTGAAGCCTGTGCGTGAAGTCGAAGGCGTGGAGGTTGACCAGGTTCTCCTTGGTACATGTACCAACGGAAGACTAGAAGACTTGGAGGCTGCCGCACAGATGCTGACCGGAAGAAAGGTCAAGCAAGGCGTCAGAATGATCATAGTTCCAGCGTCTCGGGAGGTCTACGTGCAAGCGACAAGGAGAGGACTGATCGAGACGTTTGTCGAAGCGGGTTGCCTTGTCTGCAATCCCGGCTGTGGACCGTGCTTGGGCGCCCATCAGGGCGTCCTTGCTCCTAGAGAGGTCTGTGTCTCAACATCAAATAGGAACTTTGTGGGCCGTATGGGATGCGCCGAAGCCAGCATATACTTGGCATCCCCTGACACTGCTGCGGCCTCAGCCGTTACTGGAAAGCTGACCGACCCACGCTCCCTGGAGGATTCAGCTTGAGCGCAACCAGAATTAGGGGGAGAGCTTGGGTCTTCGGCAATGACATAAGCACAGATCAGATAATAGCTGGCAAATACAAATTCAGAATTGTGGACATGCGTGAATTGGCAAGCCATGCGATGGAGGGCGTCGACGAGGATTTTTCGAAGAAGGTTTCAAGAAACGACATTGTTGTCGCCGGAAGAAACTTTGGATGCGGGTCAAGTAGAGAGCACGCACCGCTAGTCCTGAGGCAACTTGGCATCGGAGCCATAGTCGCGGATTCATTCGCCCGCATCTTCTATAGGAATGCCATAAACATCGGCTTGCCTATCGTCGAACACGAAGAGATTGCTGGCAAAATCCGAGAAGGGACGCTTCTGGAGATCGATCTAAAGAAAGGAGTCATAAGAGACTTGAATAGTTCTCAAGAATTCAAAACGAAACCTCTGCCCGGCTTCCTACTTGAAATACTGAAGGATGGAGGCCTCGTTGAACACTTCAAGAAGGGAGGGCTAACCTGGCAGAATGCGTAAGATAGCTGTCATTCCCGGAGACGGGATAGGGCCGGAAGTCACCAAAGCCACACTGCAGGTTCTTCAGAACCTGGGCTTGGAGCTAGAATTCATTCCGTTCGACCTTGGGTTCGACTACCGACGCAGGACTGGCGAGCAGATCACGGATGAAGACTTGACAGCTATAGCAGAAACTGACGCGTGCTTGAAGGGGCCCACGACAACTCCCCCAGGGCCAGGCACCTTCAGAAGCCTTGCGGTCACGGTGAGACAGAAGCTTGATCTCTACGCCAATGTGAGACCGGTAAGGTCAAGGGCCCGCATCAAGAGCTTGCACGACAACATCGATTTGATCATCGTGCGTGAGAACACAGAGGGAATGTACAAGGGGCCGGAATTTCGCATAGATGACAGCGCTCTTGGTGTTCGCGTCATAACCACACTCGCGTCCAACAGGATCGCACGTTTCGCCTTTGAACTAGCGCGACAACAGAAGAGAAAGAAGGTCACGATAGTTCACAAGGCAAACGTGCTCAAGCAAACCTGCGGGCTCTTCCGAGAAACATGCCTCAAAGTAGCGGCTGATTATCCCGAAATACAGGCTGACGAGCTGATCATTGATGCAGCAGCTCTGAAACTCGTGATGCAGCCTCAAGAGCTGGACATAATCCTCACGACAAACCTCTTCGGTGACATCCTTTCAGACGAAGCTGCTGGGTTGGCAGGAGGCTTGGGTCTCATTCCCAGCGCCAACATTGGGAACAGTTTTGGTCTTTTCGAGCCTGTCCATGGATCTGCGCCCCAGATCTCGGGAAAAGGAATTGCGAATCCCTCGGCCATGATGTTCTCGGCTGCAATGATGCTGAGGTACTTGGAGATGAGCGAACAGGCCTCAAAGCTGGAAAATGCGGTGGAGAAGGTGATTGAAGAAGGCGCCGCGGTGACGTTTGATCTTGGCGGGAATGCCGGCACGATGGACATGGCGGACGCCGTTGTGGCGAAGTTGTCCAAGTTGTGATCCATGGCTCTATCCGCGATTTGCCACCCCTCGTACTAGCCGACAAAAGAACCGGCCTTCACGACCCGCTAGCTTCTGCCTTTCAAGGATAGAATCACGTGAATCTGGTGTCTTCTCCAAGAGGAACCTGCAGGAAGCGTTGAAGGGGAGAGAAGCAAGAATCCAGCAACTCCAGAAAGCCCCGAGGAATGATAGCGCCCGGACAAGGCCTTGAACCGCGTAGTCAAATGAACAAGATCGCTAGACACGACTGAGCACGCTCTTGAGCCAAGGGATGGCCTCGGTCACGAAGCTGGGTCCGTGATGGGCTAGAAAGTCCAGCGGTCTCTGAGGGCATACGAATATGTGCCCGTTCCTGACAGCGGAGATCTTGCTCCAGCCACGCTCCACCAAGATCCTTCTTAGGTCCTCCTCTTCGAAGGGCTCAGATATTCTCGGTTCGTATATGATGACCTTCGGGTCTTCAGCCACAATTCTCTTCGGATCTGGTACCAGCCAATTACATAGTTCGGTGGCGAGAACGTTCCGTCCGCCAGCCAGCCAGAGAGCATCCGTGATGTAGCTGTAGGCGCCGAATGATGTTGGGCCACCGAGGTCTAGCTCGACATAGGTCTTGACAAACCTCCTCGCAGGTTCGAGTGCCCCAACGGTCCTTGCCATCTTCAGAGCCAACCTTCGGGCTTCATCGTACCTGCCGGTAACCAAGCCGACTTCGATGACCGATCCGATGATATGGGCAACGCTGACCGGGAGTGGAATCGGGTAGACGTTGAAACGCGCGGAGAGGTCAAAGGCAGTCTGTCTCTGAAAGCCCGTCATGCTAAGGATGAGCTCCGGATCCAACCTCGAAAGGGCTTCGAGGTCGACTGTGCTGTAGGTGCCCACGATCCTCTTGCCCCGTGCCTCCTGAGGACGGAAACAGAATTCGGTCACCCCCACGATGCTCCCGCCCAGCCCGAGAGTGAACAGTGTTTCGGTGACGGCGGGGCTGAGGCTCACGATTCTCTTCAGTGGATCTGGAACAAGTATCTCCTTCCCGAGGAGTTCACTGAATACGCGGCGCATGACCCCGGCCTGCATACGCTATTCTGCACAACAGGAGCCTGCGGCTAGGCTGCCCTTTATCTAGTATGCTTGAGCGCTTGACCTGACCGATTTCGCTCCTCGATTCGTCAAGCTTGAGGCGAACGCTCCATCCACAGTGCATCCATCTTCCCGATCACGTGCTGATCTTCCCGTCTTGAATCTTCGCGCTTCAACACAACAGGCGCAATCTTCGAGTGGTGACTTCCCCGGAACGTTCGGCCCCAAGAGACGAAGGAATTCCCTGGGTCTACGTGGACAACAATTTCGTAGACCGCTCTTGTGTCACCGAAATACTCGGCGACAGATCGTATTCAGACCACGCGTGGACTGTCCATGAGCATCGCTCCTCACTCATGTTCAAGAACGCCTCACCTTCCGATCAATCTCGTCCAGACGGAAGTTGCGGCGCACGAAACGATGTAGAAATAGAACAATTGGATTGCCCAGAAAAGCCAGAAAGGTCCGCGCATAATGAAGTCAGCATTGTAGCCACCGATCGCTACAATGATGTTTGACAAGATAGCTAGAGGGAACAGTAAGGTAACCCAAAGTGGCCAAAAGGGAAATGGCCTGAGCAAGTCAAAAAGCGGTGGCTTCGGTAGGCCCATAT
>CAZUTN010000043.1:0-9629 GCA_964623365.1 uncultured Candidatus Bathyarchaeia archaeon | reverse complement strand
AAGGTTGTGAGAGCGGATCTGGAGGCTCTGCGAAGGATCGGAATCACTGATTCAGAGATCCTCGATCTGGTCCTGCTCATAGCCTACATGAACTACGTGACGCGAATAGCACAGGGACTAGGCGTGGAACATGACGAACAAGAAGCTCGAGGATACAAGTACTAGAGTGCGGAATCCTTCTCACGATTGTCCAGAGCACGCGAAGTGTGAAGATGGAAGGGTGCAAAACCCTTTTCAGCCGAATGCCTTTTCGTCAACTGCAGGGCCCGTAGCTCAGTCAGGTAGAGCACCGGAGATGCACACTCGGTGAAGCTTTTACCTGAAAGGAAGAGACCCGGGGGTCCCGGGTTCAATTCCCGGCGGGCCCGCCACATTTCGACTGAGACTGCTGACCGATGTTCGCCCGTTTGGTCATCGATTGGAATGCGTCTGCGTATCTTGGTGATGGATAGGCATGGTCTCGTTCCGGGAGGGACTTGTTACTGCAGTCGCCGGTCGGCGGTGACTTGATCTTGTCCTAGTCTGAGATGCGATTTCGTGCGATCTCAATTCTGATGCGTTTCTCTCTACCCAAGACAACGTTGTCGGGTTATTCTGATTCATCGCGTTCATTGGCAGCGCTGCGGCTATTCTTGCTGCCGTTGATGAAACAGTTGACCCGAGAGATTTCACAAGGAAACTTGAATGAGAAATGAAAAGCTTCATTTAAGTCAATATCAACACAATATTGTGAGGAAAGATGCCGAGGAGAAAAGCTTCTGACTCAATTGCAGGTGTGCTTTCGTTGGCGGAGGGCTTGAGAAATAGGTTAAGTGCCCTCCCGGTAGAAATCAGAGATGGAACCAAGGAGCTAGCCCTTGCGATAGTCACTCGGACCGGGAAGAGGCGTGGTCGCCCACCCGGCAAACGTGGTCGCCCCCGCGGTAGGCGTGGTCGCCCGCCTGGCAGACGTCGCCGCCGACCGGGCAAACGAAGAAAGGTCGCAAGGCCCGCGAAGACGGTTCCCGCACCGGCGTAGGCGGACTCAGGTTCGCAGAGTCCTTCATGCCTTTCTCTGAGCTCTCGGGAAGCCCCTGAGCTACGGCTCTGCTGAGCGCCCACTACGATAGATCGCCCTGCGATTCATTCCGCTATACTCGTGCTGGCTTGGAGATCGAAAGCTGGCCGCTGACTGCTTCTATGCTGCTGGGCATGTCATTCAGTTGGTGCCGGAATCGTGCCCCGAGGGAGTTGGCTGGAGGGGGCCGAATTTCGTTTCGAGCTTGCGAAGTACACGCGGCATTCCGCTCGGCTCGAAGCTCAAGACGACCAACAAATCCTCATGGTAGAAAGCGAACAGATACACACACGTGTACGAGACGACGATCGAGTTGAGCTTTCCACACTGGCCGACAAGGTCCCGCCAGAATAGCCCCATCATTGTCGGAAACTCCTTTAGCGTCAGGGCTTCGGTCTCTGAGTCCACGAGGTTTTCCACGCCAGATCGCTGGACGTTTTGTAGGATGTTACCCCGTTGATCCACCACCCCAACCCAGCGTACGTCTTGGTCTAGCTGAAGTATTTCGTCGACGAGGTCCCTGGAATTCATGGTTTGAATCGACATAGCGCCGAGCATTGTGGTACTTAACGATGTACTAGCCATTCCAGGCTATTCTTGCCCGTCTAGCATTCTCTGATTAACTGTTATCCATAATAGCTTGCCATGATGTGAGTGTAGTCGAGGCCGTACGAATGATCCAGGACAGCAGAAAGAAAGCTCGGATTCTTCTTGGGAAGGCGCTCGACTTCCACGGCCATCTGGGCCCGTTCCTAGTCCTCGGAATCCGAATGGGATTGATCGCACGGTCTGTCTTGAAGGCTCAGAATCACGAAGATTTGAGCGTGGTCATGTCCGTCGATCCCTATCCTCCCGCGTCTTGCACAGTTGATGGAGTTCAGGTCGCCTCGGGGTGTACGCTTGGCAAAGGAACGATACGAGTTACTGAAGCATCCGGTCGTGTCGTCGGGATGTTCCGGGCTGGGGATCGAGGATGCACAATAGGGGTGAGGATCCAGGTGCTAAATCAGCTGCTAGAAGGCCTAAGGAAAGCAAACGATCAAGCGGTTCTCAAGATGGCTGAGGATACAATGGGACGCCCGGACAAGGACCTGTTCGAAATCAATCTTGCCCCATAGTCGCTGGCCGGAACACTCCTACATGAATGAATTCAACACCCTCTTCCGAGTCGAGTTGCGCTTCCTCGGCTTCGGACATGAGGGTTCCTCCCGAACACGGTCAAACAAGCGCGTCGGAAGTACAAAAAACTAGGTTGTACATGCGTGTGGGAAAGTTGCTTGAGTGCGCACAAAGGCGTCGCGCGCTCAAATTCGATATCTCAACTCATTGAGCACATTGGTCATGAGCCCAGGCGGTTCCACCTGTCAAGGCGCTTCAGGAGCGGCCCGGCAATGAGGATATCGATCATGCTTCGAATTCTCGATCAATCCAACACGACGCAGGGATTCGAGGGGATCTAGACTAGCCGCATTCCCATCGGCTACTCCTCGTTCTTCTTGGGCGGCTGAGTCGCTCGGCCTCTTCGGAACAGTAGGAATGCTAGTCCTAAGCAGAGGGCGACCACAACCGCAAGGAGACAGTACGTGAACACCCTGTAGTTGCCTAGTTCCAGTATTGCCGCATTGTATTCTGATTCAAGCTGAGCATACTTTGAGACTGTTTGATCGTAGTCCACTCTCAGCGACTCGTATTCCGCAGAGAGCTCATTGTGCCGTGCCACTAGTGCATCGTATTCTTGCTGCAACCGTCTATGTTTTGTCAATAGTTCTTCGTATTCAGGAGTTGTTGCCAACACGTACGTGAGTGGCAATGTCTGCTGGGAGGACTTCTGTGCGACAACGTACGATGGCTCGTACACGTAGAAGATCGTGTAGTTGTACGGATATGGAGGATAGGAAGGATAGTATGGGTAGTAAGGCAAGAAGTAGTAGGGCGAGTAGCCGTAGCTACTTGTCTCCTCCCATACCTCGCTCACTGTGCCGATCATTGTGCTTCTCTGAGCGTTGGGCGGTATGGACACGACGAGCGCGGTCTGCCAAGTGTCGCCCGAGCGGATTCTCTGGTCCTTCAGGATGGTTGCCGCGCCGACTCTTGCAAGTTGTCGATCGACGTAGGTGAAGACCTCGATTGACAAGCTACTCACTTTCTTCGTTGCTTTTGCAGTGGTGGTGACCGATATCGTGATGGTCTTCCCGGGGTCTGCTGCCTCGGGGAAGGTGAACTGGACTGTCAAGTGATCAGTTGAGACCAAGGCGGTGTTTTCGGACGCCGGCAAAGTTTGAGTTGGCGTCTCTTGTCTTGGTTCCATGGCCGGAAACGCTCCGTAGCTGTTCGGATGGCTCGTGTTCACCGCCGAAGGCGTCCACATCTGAATGCCCTGGGTCGCCAAGAGAGAAAGTATCAGCGCTGACGCAGCCAGCGGCAACCAGACTCTATCCGTTGGTCGCGTTCTGGTAAGCTTCAGACGCTCTGGTTGCGGACACCATCGCCACAAAGAAGAACGCTTTTCCTTCATATCCACTCCTCCGCTATCGCCTTGAACAGGTTGTCCGCTAGGTGAGAGGGGCTTGTCTTCGCCTTGTCCCGAGGGAGGGGGATCCCCCGCTCCTCACTTTCCCTCATGAGTGTGTGTCTGCAGCTCTCAAGTTTCGTGCACTCGGAACACTCTCCTTCACCCTTGTACCACACTTGAATTCCATTGGCCGCCGAGAATGTGACAAGAACATCTGTCTTCCAAGTCGAACTGTATCCCAAGAGGACTCCTTTTCTCAGGTCAATCCTGCGAATGTCAAGTCTGTGTAGCTGCGCCGCGTCTGTCAGTGCGCGCGAGATCTTTGCGTCTATGGCGTTGAAGGTCTTGTTTGTCGTCTGCGGAGTGACTCCGATCCTTCGTGAGACCTCCGCCTGCGTAAGGCCTTGCCTGCGAAGGCTCCAGAAGCTAAGTTGTTTCGGCGTGAGGTATCCCGCCCGCATCATGTGTTATGCCAACTTAGGCCCATGTAGGCCTATTCGCACCTATAACCCTTGCCACCCCTTCGAACCAAGTATAAGAACAAGACGGTGGCTGCATATCGTGCCAGCCATTGACGTGATCCAAATTGGAGGTAGACGAGATCGAAGCCTCTGCTTGAGCCTTCAAAGTTGATCGACAAGTCTTTAAGCGCGAGTTGATTGCATGGGAAGTCCGGCGAACGAATTGGCAATCGTTGGGTACGAATGGCTCATCGTGTTGGCGATAATCGTGGTACTGTTCGTGTGGGGCCCGCAGAAGCTCCCTGAATTCGCTAGGTCAATCGGATTGGCGCGGAAGGAGATCGACAAGGCATACAAGGAAGCAACGACCCCTTCGCCCCCGCCCGCGCCGGAAACTGACGTTCTGATCGAAACGGCGAAGAAGTTGGGAATCTCAACCGAGGGAAAGACGAAGGCACAGATCTCGGAAGAGATCGTGAAAGCGAAGACCCCAGCCTAGCCGCCCCCCGTAGATGAACCTAGTCGAGAAAGAGATCCCATAGGTGATTTATTGCTCTCCTAGAGAGTCTAGTGCGGTCTCTGGAGGAGAGTGGGGATACGCCGGAATCCGATAAGACAAGCGTTGCGACGATGCCTTTCTGGGATCACGTCAATGAACTAGCGAAGCGCCTGAAGGTCGTGCTCTATGTCCTTGTGGTTAGCACGATTTTTTTCATGGTGTTGCCCTCGGACCCCAGTTTCCTCAGGAACCCCCTCGAGTTCTACGATCCCCTTGTGGCCCTTATTCTAAGGCAGATAAGGGCACAGGTGTTGCCGCCGAACGTGAGACTCATCGGGTACGAACTCACCGCTCCCTTGCAGCTCTACCTGGTGGCCTCACTCGTGTTGGGATTTGCTGTCACGATTCCCGTGCTTTCATACGAGATCTACCGATTCGTTGACCCAGCTCTGTACCCGCACGAACGAGGTGCGGTCTATCCTTTTGTATTCTCCTTCACGGCGCTTTTCGTGATTGGAGCCAGCTTTGGTTATCTGGTTCTGACTCCGTTCATGATTTGGGCACTTTTTCCGTTCTTCACAGCGGTCGGCGCTGAGCAAATAGTCTCAATCATCGATTTCTACACAATGGTGTTCATCTCGACGATCATGAGCGGGCTCATATTCACATGGCCCGTGTTCTTCGTCCTCCTTGTCCGATTCGGCCTATTGCAGACGTCAATGATTCGCAACAACCGAAAGTACGTCTACGCAGTCATGTACATCGTCACGGCCTTTGTCACACCGGACGGAGGTCCACTGGCAGACATCGTCCTCTTCCTTCCAATGCTAGTGCTAACCGAGACCGCGGTGTACGTCGCAAGACGATATGAGACCAAGCCATTTGCTGGAGAGGCCACCACCACAGGCACCCGATGCAAGTTCTGTTCCAGAGAACTCGAGCTTGGGAAAGCATTCTGTGATAGTTGCGGAAAGGCGCAGTTCTGATCACGCTTCCATACGTGCGATTGTCGCAAGAGCTAAGTATACTGCATCTCTTCTACCCTGTCGATCGCTTGCTGGAGGAGTCCTTTGTGGGAAGGCTGCGATTCATCACGGGCGCACTTGGGATCATTGTGGGTTTCTTTGTCTACGAGTATGGGTTCTTCCTCACGCTTGATCTATACCCGAGCCTATCTAGCTGGAGTGTGGCCCTGCTTCCTTGGGTGGTGTCATCTGTAGTCTTCGGTGCGCTACTTCAGCTGACAGGAGGAGTACTAGCCATTGTGGGCCTCCTGCTCTGTATCGCGTGGATTGGATCGCAGCCGATGAGGAAGACAATGATGAGCCGGTTACCGCGAACATCGGAACCAGATACTCAGGTTCCTCTCTCAGTGCGAAGATGCAAGTTCTGTGAGGCAACTATGGAATCTGACTCGGTATTCTGTTCGCAGTGCCATCGCGCCCAAGTCTAGCTCGCTAGATGCTGGCACGAGAACAATGGAAATGGGTACCTCTGCCGCCAGTCAGTTGAAACGAATCAATCTCTTGGTATTCTTCGCGTCAGTCGGCCTTGCGTCCGTCTACTTGATTCCTGCTCTTGCCGAGGATCTTGGCGCGAGCTACTTGGATTTGGGTTTCATAGGAACAATCCGGTCTTTGCCCTACATGTTTCTGCCAGTGATCATCGGATATCTTGGGGACAGGTTCGACAGACGGCTCCTCTTTCTTGCTAGTATGCTTGTCGCAGGTCTGGCGACGCTGATGCTTGCTGCAACGCAGAGCATCGAGGGCATAGTGTTAGTTCAAGTCCTTCTGGGCATCGGCTTCTCGTTGTTCTGGCCGATCTCTGAGGCGCTAGCCTCCGAAACCGCGCCACTTCATAGGCGCACTGCAGCGATGGGGATGTACGGGGTTGCGTGGGCCTCTGGGTTTCTATTCGGTCCTCTTCTTGGAGGGCTCATTGCTGGCGCGGTCGGATTTCAAGTCTCTTTTCTCGTCTCTGGAACTATCGTCTTGGCGACGGCGGGAGTTTCGGTTGCCTCGATTCGCGGAGGAAGACATCCAAGCTACAAGACGACGGCTCCAAGCAAACCGGAATGGGGCCTCGTATCGAAGCTACTGCCGTTTCTCTTGGTCCAAGTCCCGTACGGGGTAGTGTTCGCCTTCATTGTTTCGATTTTCCCGGGATACGCAGTTCAGTCTGGGCTCACGCCGTTCGAAGTCGGAGTCCTCGTGTCTGGTTTTGGTTTCGCAAGAATAGTTATGTTCTCGCTCTCGGGCAGGTTTGAGAAGATCGGCGAGAGGAAGAGCGCGGCCCTTGCCTTCATGGGCTTGGCCTTTGTCCTGCTCGTCATTCCATTCAATAGAACTTTTCTCGCGCTGTTGGCAGACATGTGTGCGGTGGGGGTTTTCATCGGCATAATCTATCCGCAGACAGTCGGATACATATGCAAGCATTCCCCTCTTGAAAACCTTGGATTCGCCATAGGGCTTTACGAGACGGTTTTCGGGATTGGCTTCGCGATAGGTCCCATAGTCTCCGGTTTTGTAGCTCAGACCACCGGTCCCGATGCCGCATATTTTGCTCTTGCAGTAGTCGCCCTTTCGATGACTCCGATACTGGCGTTCTCGAGAGTGAATCGTGCTAGATGAATTGCGTCGCTACGTGAGCTTGACGAAGTCTGCTCCGATTCTGAGACGTAGTCTGGGATGATTCATCCATTTTCCTTTTATCTCGCCGCAGTTCTCGGGCTGCGGTGAGATAAACGGAGGTGAATTGTTTGGTTCCGTATCCTGGACCGGCTTTCGTGTTCTTCGGGTTGGTGAAGCTCTCGCTGGCGGTACTAGTTTCGGTCGGTCTTTTCTATCTACTCATCAAGCTTGCGGGCTTGGCTGAAGCGATCACGAAGACCAAGCACGCGAGACATCAATCAAGCACCGCTCAAGCATGATCGAGATGTGCAACCGCCTAGAGCATCCGGAGAGGAGCTTGGCGGATTCCTCTCCTCTACTATTTCTCGTGCGTCAGCTGTTTCTTGATCGCATGAACTTTTCCATTCTGTCTGATGCTTCGTCGATAACGCTTGTTGGTGGCAAGAAGACGGCTCTGAAATGTGCCGCCCCATAGGTCTGATCAAATCCTGAACCGTTGACAACCAGGACGCCGGTCTCCTTTACCAGATCAATGGCAAAGTTCTTGTCAGATGTCCACCGTTCTCCCAGCGATATCTTCGGGAAGAGATAGAAAGCGCCTCTTGGCATGGTGCAACTGAGTCCTTCAATGGATCGAATTCTGCGGAGAAAATGGTCTCTGCGTCGCTTCAAGATGCGTACCATCTTCACAATGTGTTTCTGCGAGCCTTTCAGGGCCTTGACGGCGGCATACTGCACAGGGGTCGCTGCGCAAAGGCGTATCCTGCTCTCCTTGGCGATCGCCTCCTTCAATTCTTCGAGAACGTTCGCGGGATCATGAAAATACAGGTAACCAAGTCGCCAGCCGGTCATCACGTAGGTCTTCGAGAAACCGTTCAAACCGACGACGGACACATCTTTGGCAACTGCAGCGGCGCTCGTGAACTTTGAATCGTACACCAGTCTGTCGTAGATTTCGTCTGAAGCGACGAGGAGTCTGTGTTCAGCCGCGATATCCAACATCTGCTTCAGTGTCTTCTCATCGTACACCGAGCCTGTGGGGTTGTTGGGATTCACAATCACCAAAGCGCGGGTTCTTTGCGTTATCTTGTTGCGAAGGTCGTCAAGATCCGGGAGCCAGTCATCCTCTTCAACTGTCCGATACGCAACCGGTGTTCCGCCGAAGAACTTCACGAACGCAGAGTATGGGGGATAAGTTGGTCCTGGCATCAGGACCTCATCGCCAGGCTGCACCAGAGCTCCCGTCAGGAATTGGATTCCCTCAGAGATCCCTGAAGTCACTATCACATCCTCAGCTGATATCGGTACAGAATTGACTTTCCTCTCCTTCTCGGCAACAGCGTCCCTAAGGGCTGGGATGCCCTCTGATGACGCGTAGTAGTTGCAGCCCGATTCCGCGGCCTTGCCGAGAGCTTTTCTTACCTGAGCTGGTGTTTCGAAATCGAACCTTGCGGGGTCGCCAATGTTTAGGTAGATTACCTTCTTACCCGACTTCTCGACTTCTCTAGCGATTCCCAGCATGTCTCTGATAGCATATTCGATTCCGCGAGCTCTATCTGTGACGCGTGCTGTCCCCGAAATCAACGCATCATACCCTGAGTCAGCAGACGCGACCTTATACTTGATGCTTTTGTCTCGCGCGGTACTTGATTATGGACGGGCTGCGCTTTGGAAGAACGAATCTCATGCAATCCATCCCCGTGGTCGAGACTTCGAGGAGAGATCATTTCCTGCACTCGCTGCCCAAGATTGGTGACATACCGCGAGAAGGTTGCTCGTGAGAAGAAGAAACAGTTCGTGAACTGGAAATACTGGGGAGCGCCGCTCCCTGGTTTCGGCGATACTCAGGCCGAGCTTGTCATAGTTGGACTGGCACCGGCAGCGCATGGAGGCAATCGAACTGGGCGCATGTTCACAGGAGACGGATCTGCGAGTTTCCTGATGCGGGCACTGCACGCAGCTGGGTTCTCGAATCAGCAAACTTCTAGGCACAAGCGTGACGGCTTGAGACTGGCGAACGTGTTCATGACTGCAGTCGTTCGTTGTGCGCCGCCGCAAAACAAGCCATCTGCTACGGAGCTTTCGAACTGCAGTAGCTACCTTGACAGAGAGCTTGCGCTGCTATCGCACGCGCGAGTGATATTGGCACTCGGTCAAGTGGCCTTCAAGGGCTACCTTGGTCACGTCAAACGGCGCGGTGTACATGTACCGCGCTTGGACTTCAAGCATGGTCAAGTATACTCACTTCCTGCAGGTTTCCCAGTTGTGGTCGCATCGTATCATCCCAGCAGACAGAATACTCAAACTGGACGACTGACCAACACGATGATGGACCAGGCTCTAGCATCTGTGAAGGAAGCCCTCGCAGAATTCGAAAGCTGACCGAGTGAAGTAGATCCGAGGCCTTGACAGCTTCGAAAGGATGCGTCACGCAGCTTGGCCAGACATGTCTGGGCGTGCTCGCTCA
>CAZUTN010000042.1:0-9654 GCA_964623365.1 uncultured Candidatus Bathyarchaeia archaeon | reverse complement strand
ATCTTGTTGGTGGTCGCTAGCGCGGCCGTGATGACTTGTCTATACTGGGCAAAGTCGAGTATCGCGAAGAAGCTGGGCTCACGGGCTCTCCGGGCTGAAGCTGTCGAGAGTCTCGTATGCGACCTGCAGGACTTGACTGTGCTGGTTGGCCTCGGGCTGAATGCCCTAATGGGTTGGTGGTGGGCCGACCCGGTCGCTGCGTTGGCACTTGTACCACTTCTGCTTAAGGAGGGTCAAGAAGCTTTAGGTTCAAGCGCCCTTCCTATCCTCCGCGACGACACCTTCGGCATGGGCTAACGTGCCGAGACGATCTGACGAGCGATACTCTCACTCGACCAGGGTCAGAAGACCCCACGTTTTCCACTGTCAATCCGATACACTCGAAACATTCTCCTCGGGGCCTTGGCTGAGGTCTCCCTCTTGTTGACTCTCCGCGTCGTCTGGTCGCGCTTGAGTCGACTCCTGTCTCTCTCCGGATAGGTGTTCGGAACGAATGTCACTGGCTTGACTCAGATGTCAAGACCTCCAATAGCTCCTCAACCTTTCGTCCTATGATCTCTCTCGTTTTCCTGTACTCTCCGATGCCTCGGCTCGACGGATCTTCTATTCCCCAGTCTTGCATGGGCTTTCCAACGGCGGGGCATGCTTCGGGGCAACCCATCGTGACTATCTTGTCAGCTCTTTGAGCCATCTCTCGAGTCAGCAGTTTTGGATGGAGAGGATCGGTTTCGATTCCTATCTCCTTCAGCGCAGCCAATGCGAGCGGGTCGACCTTGGATGCGGGCTTGCTGCCAGCGCTGATTGCTTTGATGCCTCCTGGGGCGAGGCGGTTGAAGATCGCCTCAGCCATCTGACTCCTGCACGAGTTCTGTATGCAGATGAAGAGGACAACGACCAAGTCTCTCTGTTCCTACCCCGAAACCTCTCTCTCGAAACACTAGAGACACCTCTCTTTCAAAGATTCTTTGTTTAGAGTCAAGTTGTCGTGATCATCCTCTACATCTTCACACGAGGAAAGGGGGAAAGAGTGAAGCGTTTCGAGTCTTCATCTCTACAGGCAAACCAAACGACGATTATTCGCGGAGGTAGCTACTTCTGCGTCTCTCGTTCCAGCTCCTCAGATAATCGGGTGAAATGTTGGTGCACATTCGGGCCGATCGCCTTCTCAACCATTTCGAACTTCTGCTGCAGATCTCTCTGTTCCTCCGCGTTGAGGATCTTGTTGGTCATCGAGAATAGTAGGTAGTCCTCTTTCCAGATATGTCCAGGGTAGAGCTCCGTCAACGACCTTAGAGCTTGGATGAGGCTCTTCCTTGCTGCTTCCCCGTCCTTCGCGTGCGCTTCTATGGCAGAGGATAAGGCCGCAACAAGCGTTCGGCCTCTCTGGTGCTCAACTGTCAAGATTCCGATCGGGCACCCACGAAGGGGTACTCCCTTCTTTTCCAGGAGAGTGAAGAGGTGTGTCTCTTCCTTGCCATGGTGGCATTTGTCAGCGAAGGTGCGCATGAACTCCACGATGCTCTCAAGCGTTGCCGTTTCCACGTCTTGGTCGTGTTCAAGTCTTTCAGCGAGCGCAGCCATCGTGCCAACGACCTTCTGAATGTAATGGTGCTCTTCCTCAAGAATCTCGGTCGGCATCTTCTCCAACGAGTATTCCCCCAATGCTTGTTCTGTGGGTGCAGCCTAAGGATTTGTACAGCATGTAATTGGCATAGGGTTTGTGCTTCACATGAACTGCTCGTCATCTCGTACGGGTTCGAACCCGTCAGTCACAGGTCTCGGCCCTGTACTGCGATCTGCGTGCCTATTTCTTCGCGACGCTCGGGATGAAGAGGCCGATCAGAGTACGTAGACCGTAGGTGTGAACAAGGTTTGCGAGGAAGGCAAGGAAGCCAAGTGCGAGTATGATGCCGAAGAAGAGAGCTCCGTTCATGTATGGTAGGTACATGGTGACTCCCGGGTAGAGTGTTCGTCTGAGCATTCCATCTCTCCACGCAAACCCCATAGAGAACGCCATACCAACCCCGCCGATCATCCACAGCCAGAAGTGGAGATTGCTGAGTCTCTCACTCTTGAGCCCCGTGCCAGTAAGCATCGGGAGAAGCGCATACATCGCTGCGAAGAGGATGCTGCTCAAACCTGTAAGGAGCATCTCGTGTACGTGGAAGCCAGGAACCCACTGCGTGTTATGCATGATCAGGTTCACGGCGAAGTTCGCTTGGAGAAGCCCTGAAGCGCCCCCGAGTGCGAAGCCCATCATTCCGCCAAGCATGAACTTCATCGGCATACTCAACTTGACTGGCCTCGCAAGCCATAATGTCATCAGAACCGCAAAGAACGAAAGGCCCATCGTGAAGAACTCGCCCCAAGTGATGAACTGCCCTGAAAGCAACCTCATCAGTTCTGGCTGAGGCCTATCGGAGAGCAGATGGTGACTCCAGACACCCATCGAGACGACAAGATCCGCAAGGATCACATATCTAACCACTTTCTCTCCGTACAATGGCCTGTTGGCTAGCATCGGCGCAAGCAAGTACAATGTGCCAGCAACCCAGATCAGCACGTCGCCGTCCGCTATCATATCAAGCCCCCACCAGAAGACATTCTTGTAGACCAGCGGATCGACAATCAAAGGATTGAGCACAATACCTGTCAATAATGTGGGAACCACAAACGCGAGCATCAGCACGCCCGCCCCAGCCAACACAACCGCATTAAGGACAGCGTCGATGGAGCCACGCATCACAGCGACCACGAAGACCGGAAGCGGCTCAGTCTTGCTGCCACCATTGAGAGCGGTCCTATGCCCCAGCAAGCCTCTGATTGACCGTGCAAGAGTGTCAAGACCAAACGACGCCATGAGGAGACTTCGCAATGCTCCCTTACCAGTCACAGAATCAGCCGGATTCTTCTTGACGATAGTGGCGAAGATGTTGAAGATGAAACATAGCACAGACAGTTCCACAAGCGCCAGACCAACAGCGAAGACCAGCACGCTGGTCGGCTCGAAACGAGCAACAGGCAAAGGCCAGTAGACAGTATACAAGGCACCAAACTTCAGAAAGAAGCCTGCGGACCAAACTGTGAGAAGACCGATGATATGCATCCACATGTGCCCGTTAGCAAGCCGTATGCTGAAGAGCGGCTTCTTGATCAGCGTCGGCACAAGAAAGTAGAACGCCGCAAACACAGCCAAGTAAGCCCAACCATACGCGCCGACCAGCGGATGCGCAGTAAGCATCGCGTAGAAATGCTCAGGCTCCATCGGCACCGAGAGGAGCCCGGGGATACTGTACGAGAGGTCTGAAAGCTGAGTCCGCATGAAAAGACCCTCAATCCCTGCCAACCCCAAGAACACGATAGAGACAACAGCATAACGTAGGCTCAGTACTTGCAGAGACATGGCTGTCTTCGCCATGGCTACGGAACCACCGTTATCGCGTCCCGGAGAACCATGAGCGGGTGACCGGGTCCCGAGTACTCTGTTGACCTTATTGTGTAGGAGCCCGGCTCATCGAATATCCACACAATCTCGTTAGAGTAGCTGGGCAACACTTGGATCTGGAAGATCATCCTGCCGCTTTTGTGGAAGACACCGAAACCGTAGGTGACATCACAGGACGTCACCACGAACTTCACAGGCTGCCCAATCTTCACGCTGATGCCGCCAGCGGGGAGGGCAAACTTGTAGTCACAAATGGTGATGTTGAAGGTGCTTGTCGGTTCCGGTTTCGACCAGAACAGCCATCCTTGCCAAGGCATGATAGGGGAGATTGTTACGACGTTAACGAGTACGGCCACAAGGATCAGAGCGTACAGGTAACGTTTCTCCTGCCTCTCCATCTCAACCATGCCTAGTCACTTCCCGTTCGGTTTGGTCAGCTTGTAGGCGAAGTACGTGAAGAAAGCGAACACTCCAACCGCATAAAGCATGTACACTGCGTCGATAGCATCCACTACCGTCAAGATAGTCGGCTCCACAGGAGAGGAATTGCTCGCTGAGGAAATATATGCCTTGTTTATGTGCTGACGAAAAAGCGTCGCTGCCAATCGAGGAGTCTGCGTTCACCCTGCAGTTCCTTGATTGATGTGATGTCCTGCGTTACTTCAAGAGTGCCAACATATCGTCGCTGCCTATCACGAACCGCGAAATAGCGAATGTGCACAAATCTCCCTTTGAAGTTGATCCAGAACTCTGCCACGCATGCGGGAAGCAATGATGGGTAGGACCATACCGTCGTAGCGTATCGTCGTTGATCAGGAGATAGCGGAGTTGAGCAGGTTCAAGCAGTTTCTTAGATCGGAAGATCGGGTGGTCTTCGATGACCTCCTCACTCAGTGTAGACTCTACGCGGCTGAGGCTAGTACGCTCGCGTCTCCCGTGAAGGAGGTCCGCTACTACTGTCGATGATCTTTGCACATCACAAGAAACTCGATGAGCTCGAAAAACACCTCAACGAGATGATGTGAATGCTGTTCATCGTCGCCAGAGAACCCGGGACAGCCAAACTAGGCGATGGTGAGTCGAAGGCTGACAGTTTCGTCACGCGGGCTATGACATAGGTTATAGTTTATACGTGACCGCGACACTATACTGCTGGGCACGGGACGGGTAGAGAACCGCCTCCCTCTCATAACGTTCCGTTGCACCGAAGGACACGAATGGATACGTCCGTTCGGCTTGACCCATGTCAGCGCATGCCGAGAACATCCGGGCACACAAAGCCCGTGCCCACATTGGGTGCGCTTCAAATCCTCTATACTGGTATGACGAACGGTTTCGTCTAGCTCTTGGCTCCTTCCATAACCGTCATCGTCAGCGTTGATCTGATCTTGTTGAGCTTGCGGATCCTCGAGATGACTTCTTTGAGTTGGTCAATAGTCTCCGCCTCGACCTTGACGACGATGTCATACGCACCATATACGGGATACACTTCTCTGACGTTGTTGACCTTTCCGAGTTCCCTTACAAGCTCGTCTTCGGAGCCAAGCTCAGCGGTTATCATGACGAAGGCCATGGTCATGGCTTTGGATACCTGCTTCCGAGAAATCTCACGTTGGCTCAGGCTAAAAAGGTTCTATGTCCCCTCCAGCGTCAGGGGTTATGACTGACAGCAGAATCAGGACAAGACCGCCGTTCTCTGTCTGTAACCTTAAAGCCTGAGGGGATCGAATAGATTTCAGGCAGGTAGCATGTGTGGGCTACACTCTTGAAGATCTTATCCGTCTCATCGCCAAGCACAACTTCTGTGCACTAGCCACACAAGGGTCTCGCGGGCCCCACGTCGCCGGCGTAGGCTACTTTGGCCAGGGATTGGAGATTTACATACCAACCAATGCGAAGACCGCGAAAGCTCGCAACGTACGAAGTGATCCGCACGTCGCCGTTCAAGTTGGTCCAACATCATGACGAACCTAGAGCCGGCGTCGGCCTGTCATCCTTAGTGACCAGACATCCGACTTGTTTGCCACACCTATTCTATCCTGAGCGCTTTGCCGGTGCATTTCTCAACGCAAACCCCACATCCATAACAATACTGCTCTTCAACGACAGCTGGGCTGTCAGGTTCCACCCTAATAATGGCCTTTGTTGGGCATGTCTCTTCTCGTCGGCACTCTTGACATCGTAGACAATTACACGGATCAATGATGCCTTCAATTCCTTTTGCCAGCAGCAGAATCTCCAGCAGGAAGCTGACCTCTTGCCCTCCCCACGATCAATCTTGAAGCCCTCGCCATCTCCTCGCCGGTCGTCCACCTACCCAGACTGATCCGTATAGCTCCAAGAGCCAGCTCACGATCCAATCCCATGGCTAAGAGGACCGGCGACGGGTCCACGGATCCCGAATGGCAAGCCGAACCAGTTGACGCGGCGATCTCTGGCAACCGCTGTAGTAGGGTGTCGCCAACGATACCTCTGATACTTGTGTTCAGAGTGTTTGGTAGTCTCCTCTCGGGGTGACCGTTAAGTTTCACTTGGTCCTTGCCTAAACCGTCAAGCAAGGCCTCGTGGAGCTTATCACGCAGCCTCTTTGTTTTTTCACCATACTCAGCAAGTTTCTGTCCGGCTAGTTCGGAGGCTTTTCCCAGACCTACCATGTAGGGAACGTTCTCCGTCCCCGCACGTCTCCCATCCTCATGTCCGGCTCCGTGAATGAAGCTGTCGAGTTTGATGCCGTTTCGAATATAGAGGGCGCCCACTCCTTTTGGAGCGTAGAGTTTGTGGCCTGCGATAGTCAGCAGATCAACTCCCAAATCATCCACGTTTACCGGTATCTTTCCACACGATTGCGCAGCATCAGTGTGGAAAGTGATGCCTCTCTCATGCGCTATTTCTCCAATCTCCTCGATGGGCTCGATCGTACCAACCTCGTTGTTTGCGTGCATGACCGTAATGAGAGCAGTTTCTTCTGTGATGCCTTTCTCGATGCTTTGAGGATCGACTGATCCATGTCTGTCGACCGGCAGGTACGTCACTCTGCATCCGAGCCTGTCCTCGAGGTAACGGCAGGTGTTCAGGACGGCGGGATGCTCGATCTGAGAGGTGATTATGTGCTTCTTCTCTTCGTCACTTGCTAGGATTGTTCCTATTATGGCGTGGTTGTCGCTCTCTGTGCCTCCACTTGTGAAGACGATTTCTTCAGGTTTGGCGCCTATGAGTTGGGCCACTCGGGTCCTCGCATGTTCCACCGCTTCCTTGGACTGCCGCCCGTACACGTGGCTGCTTGATGGGTTGCCGAAATATCCTCCTAAGTAGGGTAGCATGGCTTTCGTGACGGCGTGATCTACGGGCGTTGTGGCGTTATAGTCCAGGTAGATCGGTTTCTTCTTGCCTGACATTCCTCGTTCAGCTGACTAGTGCGCTCCTATTCGAGTTCCACCGACAATGGGATGCTTCGCGTCACGCATTCAGATCCTGGGCAACGTTCCTCCGCAAGCTTTACGAGTCTCTCCAGAGCAGCCCGTGCCACATCTGCTTCTACGTGGACTTCCAGTCTTACGTTTTGTATTATGGGATCTCTTGATAGTCCCAGCTGTTTGTGAAGGTCAACTCGGTTTTCCGCCGTAACTCGTAGGGATCTCAACTCAACCTTCTCGTTTGTAGCCGTTGCTGCAAGTGTTGATGCAAAGCATGCGGCTAGCCCGTAGAGGCAGTACTGCATTGGATCGGGGCTTCCTCCCCAACCCCCAGCGAAGGCCGGAAGCTCACACGCCAATGAGACTTTGCCCTTTGGATATTGGATCTCGGCGACGAACTGCGGCTGTTTATCTCTGAAGACCCATTCTCCAGTGACGCTCTTCTCCTTGATCGCTTGCTTCGAATCCTTCCTGACCGCTTCAACGAACTTTTCCATTTCTGGTAGATTCACGTTGTTCAACAAACAAGATTCACCGCAAGAACGCAAGCACGTGAGGGTCTTGGTCAGAATTCGTTCATTTGAATGAACTGTCCATGCCAGCTGTGGTACCATACTTGGCCGTCATATCCGTTGACGCTGAGCATGCCATGAATCTCGTCGTCTTTCAGGATGTGGATCGTATAATAGCCATAAAAGACATCTGGTTCCTCAGTCGAAGCGCCAGGCAGATATGATCTCAAGTAGTCTTCAGCAATCTTCGCTGCCTGATCTTTGGTTACGGGCATGTTTGCGGTTGGGGGTCCACGTTGGGTACCCATCATGCCTCTCCCCATCATCCCGCCCATGCCTCCCATTCCATTCATCATGCCATACTTGGTGTTCCACATCATGTTGGGACCATACTCAGGAAAGATCCCGCCGGTGTATGGGTCTATGAGCATCTCGAAGGCGCGTACTCCCGTGCTCTTCTCGTAGTAGATCACGTAGAAGTTGTACTGGAACTCCATGATCTCATCGATAGCCAAGTCAGGATTAGCCGAGGAGATGAGGTAGGTTTGTGCTATCTGCGTTGCCTCGTCAATCGTTATCCGCTGTCCAGTGGGATTCACGTTGTAGCCTCCCATCATTCCACCCATCATGCCTCCGCCCATCATACCGCCCATGGGGCCCCAGCCACCGTAAGTTCGAGGTTGAATCGCGAAGAAAGGAACGAAGAGCACCAACCCTAAGACGCCGATCAACACGAGCCCGATTCCAATTATTGTTCTCCTACGATCCATTTCATCCGCTCCCCTACGATTCAAGATCACGTTTCATCTTCACATACTCCTCCGATGTTATCTCGCCCCGCGCGTAGCGCTCCTTCAATATCCGAAGAGCCTCACTCTCCATATATCGCGCTGAAGCGCCCTGCCTTCCACGGCCGGAAAGCAAGTAGTAGACGCCTAGAACCACCAGGACCACAAAGACCAGTGGAACCAGAAACATGAATGGCCACCACCCGAAGCCGAAACCCATCATACCAGGACCCATGCCCCAACCCCCCATCATTCCTCCTCCCCAGAAGCCCATCATGAGCATAGGCCCCAGAAGCACTACCGCCAACACAGCCACCATTATGACTAACCAGCTCTGATCTCTCTCGCTGCTCATCCTCTATTACCTCTTACAACGCCGCTTGCACGTAACAACTAGTGATGGTGAGAAGCCTCATGCTCCTCCACGAGGATCCTCCTCATCTCCTCATACTGGTCCTTAGTGATCTCTCCAAGGGCGAATCTTCTCTTCAATATCTCCGTTGGAGTCTCATTATGCGAATCGTGCTCCATCTCATGCATCATTTCCATACACATGCACATACTGTATGCCACATCCACCTGGAGTTGTGATTCCCGAAACATATAAATATATTCACTTCGAATTGCAAAGTAGAATTCGAATGTCGCACCCTTCGGAAGCAGATGCAAAGATCTTCGAGCTTCATGCCGCGCTATGTCAAACTCTAGCGAACCCTGTTAGGCTTCGGATCCTCGCGTTGTTGAGAGATGAGGAGAGGTCTGTGAATGAACTTGCCCGCGAGCTGCGCGTGCCCCAAGCGAACATCTCCCAACATCTATCCGTACTCAGAGAGAGAAATGTACTCTCGACTCGAAGGGAAGGGGTCAGCATCTACTACAGGATCGCTTACCCAAAGATAGTGAAGGCCGGCGACCTTATCCGCGAGGTCTTGTTTGAGCAGATGGCCGAGAGCCGCCTACTCGTCCAACGATTTGGAAAGACTGAAAGGTGAAACATCCACATTGCGAGAGGCAAGCACGGAAACCTTACGAAAAGACAGTCATTCATACGACGAGGTAAGGGAGCTTCTCAAACTCTAGGACGTAGCAGTCGTGGGTCGTCGGTAGCTTTCGAATAGAAAGAGGCGTGACCTTGAGATTGATGGCAAAGGGTCGAGACCTCGCGACAGCGTTTGCGCTCGTAGGTTCGGCAGCGGCGGTTGCAGCCCTTTTCGTAGGAGCGAGTCATTCCCTTGTGATAGTGGCGACTGGGAAGATTGCCAACGAGGAGTTGACGATCCTGCGCGGCAACTGGGGGTTGGTTGCGGCGTCCATTGCAATATTTCTCGCGTTCTTTGCGCTGATTCCTGTGAGATTGAAGAAGGACTGGAGGTCACATGGAATCTATGTAGCCTTCGTCGTCTCCCTCTTTGCTGAGATGTTTGGTTTTCCACTAAGCGTGTACTTCCTTTCAGGGATACTAGGAATGCCGCTCCTCGAAAAGGATTTCATGCTAT
>CAZUTN010000041.1:0-9748 GCA_964623365.1 uncultured Candidatus Bathyarchaeia archaeon | reverse complement strand
AGCCACGACTTGACAATCCCTACCTCAAGCTCTTCGAAGAGTCTCTCGCGTTTCTCTTTGCTGGTTTCGTATACTCTTGCCTCTTCGGGTGTCGTCACGTAGGGTATGTAGGTGACTGATCTGCACTTTCTTGAGAATTCTGGTATCTCCTCTTCGGTGAGCACATACTCTTCGCCAAGAAACATGCCATCATACTTGCCGTCAGGTCTCTTGACTATTGGGACAATGACCTTCCCAGTCATGTCGCCGCTGAGCACCAACGCATCTAGCCCAAGAATCTTGGCGCTGTTCAGGAATTTTCTCCAAACAGTTTCTGATCCATGGATGTCTGTTGCAAACATTAAGCGAATTCTCGTCAAGGCCAGCTGCTAACCTCCATTTGCTTTGACTTTGACGGCGCGCATTTGGAAGTCGGCTTCAGATTCCAAAGTCCGATCGCCAGCCTTGAATGACCGGTCCTGGCGAAGGCTTTCGGGATTCCAAAAAAGGGGAAGGGACGCAGAGGAGCTCATTCCGGTGGAAGCAGTGTGAATATGGTCTTGTAGTCTCTTCCAGTGACTCTTGCTCTCCATCTGTAGTAGAAGTACAGTATCACCGGGATCAACGCTAGCACTATTGTGAATACGACCGGAGGCAAGCCTTCGGCGAGTAGGCCTCCAACTGGGGCTGTGAAGAACAGAACACAGATGTACAGATTCGCTATGAAACCCACGACGCCCAGAATTGTGATCCACGGGATGCCAGCCATCCTTCCTCTGTAGGGTCCTGTCTGGTAGAGGTCCTTCTTCCTGTAGGGCAGGAGGGCCAATGTAAGGCATACGAATGTGAAGAAAATGAAATCCCAGAGGTCTCCCGCTGCCACACCCGTGCTGAATATCGGATACAGGATTGGTCCTGGATAGAGGTACCCTTGTTGATACAGACCTGATTCTGCGTAGACTCCAAACAGCGCCAGTAGAGTTGTGAACCATATCGCCTTCACTGGCGTGTGCCACCTCTCGTTCACGTCTGAGAAGGCCTTGGGAAGCATGCCGTCAAATGACATGGCGAAAAGCAGACGCGACGATGCCAAGCCCATCACTGGAAGATCATTGAACAACCACATTGCTCCGACAACGCCAACGATCGGTACAAGAACTAGCAAACCCTGTCCTTGCGCGGTGAACATGGCCAGTATGGGAAGCCATGCCTTTATTACCGGGAATCCAGCGTCCGCAAGACTGCCCTTGCCGTACGAAAGGAAACCCCAAGCTGAGAAGAACGAGTAGTCGCCCACGCCAGGAACTGACACCTTGCCAGTCTGCATAGCCGTGTATGCCATAGCCCAAGAGATCAATACGTAGAACACAAGAAGAATGACTCCTGAGGTTACCATGACCTTGACCATCTTCTTGCCTGCCTCTTTGATCTCGCCTGAAGCGAAAGTCATTCCTGCAAAGCCTGTCCAGGCCCACGCGGCCCCTATCATGGCAACGTTGACGGAATCCCAGTACGTACCTGGAAAGGCAGTCGTCATTCCCTGATCAATTGCAGCTTGCGTGTATTCTACGGGCATATGGCCCAAGAAGGCCGAGACGCCACTGTCTACGGAGGCAGCTGTTGATGTCAGGAAGATGCCGAAGATGATCAGTATGATGACGGTCGGTGTCCAGACGAGTATGTGCATCAGCCATCCGAACCATCTCACGCCCACAGTACTCACGAGAGAGAAGAGAACTATCATGCTGATTCCAAAGAGACCTAAGAACCACGGCGTTGCGAATGGTGCGACAGCGGCTGGTCCAAGTAGCACTCCGGAGACCATCACCAGATTTTCCATGAGCAGAGTCGATATCATGCCGTAGGCCAGCCACCACCACGCATACTCGAGCCACGTGATTACAAGTCCGAGTAACGGGTGAGTGACTCTCGTCATCGCTACGTATCCGCCTCCGGCTCGAGGCATCACTGCTGCTAGATATCCGAGAGCGAAGAACGCGATGATTACGGGCAAGCCCGATTCGATGAATGCCATTGGGGCGGGGGGTATGCCGAAGGGAAACGTGTTTTCCGGGACTGGGGCCCATCCAGTGACCTGGAACACTCGCTTCTGCCACCCAGCGCCGACAGCGATCGCGATCGTTGCTAGAATCGCCACGATGGGAGAGATTTCACGCACTAGACCGGTAGCTTCTCTGGTCCATATTGTCGGTTTTCTTTCCAACATCTGCACCAGAAGGACAGCTACGTCAGTGGCAAAAGATGCTGCTAACCATAGCCATCCTGTTTTCTCGGGTTAGTCGCCCGTGATGATAACTCACTTGCGTAATTATAGTAAATTCTATCCGATTTGGCTTCTGCGTGCATACTTGCGTGCGAATCTGATGCGGGAGTCGCGGAAGAGTGTCGGGGTTGACCCAAAAGCTAGGCGCCGATGGTTAGGCGCAAACCCACATTGAAGACTGTCTACCAAGCCAAGTTTGAGCTAACCGTGAGTCAAGAATGAGCTGGAACTGCGCAGTACTTTGGCTCAAGATGAGCTCAGAAGGCAACAAGACGCTCTCGATTCCGCTGAAAGATGAAGGCGTGAACTGTTTCAGGCCACAGGTCGCGGGTTCAAACCCCACCGGGCCCGCCGAGAACTTCATCCGGGTCGTTTCACGCGAATAGGAAACGGCCGGGGGGTCAAACCTGCCTGCCCCGTCACCTGTACACAAGTTAGCTTCCTCCCCCTTTCTGTGTGCTCGCGGACTGATCCCAGTTGGTGAATCCCAAATCTTCGGGATTCGTCTACTCGTACTTCAATGCGACCACTGCATTCATCCTTGACGCTCGCCAAGCTGGGTAAAGTCCCGCTAATACTGCGATTCCGATTGGGAAGAGCAACGAGAAGGCTATCAGTTCAGGGGTGAATACAGGGGTGAGTGTTGTGCTGCTCCTGGCTTGTCCGGGGGGCCCAAATCCGCCAGACATGGGTAGGGCACCTCCTATCATGAAAGACAGGGCATAACCAAGTAGGGTGCCTCCAACTCCCCCGACGACGCCGCTTAGAATTGCCTCCGAAAGGAACATTCCCATGATTTGTTTAGGTCTGTATCCTATAGCTTTCAGAATGCCTATCTCCCTTGTTCTTTCCATCACCGACACGAACATGGTGTTCGTTATGCCAACCGCGGCCACAAACAAGGAGACGGCGCCTATGCTTCCCAGAAACATGGTCATCTGTGACATGATCGACTCAACACTTGACAGCATGGAGCCAGCATTCATTACTCGAACCTGCTCACCGTAGTAGCTCTCTATCGCTTGTTGGACGCTCGTGACATCCCCAGGCGTGTCGGTCATGACGTACAATCCGCTGAAGTATTGTGACTTGAGCAAGATCTGAGCGGATTGTAAGGAGATGAAGATTGTCTCATCAATATTCGAGAATAGCACTCTTCCATACTCTGAGAGAATTCCTTTCACCAAGAAAGTGAGGCTACCACTCGTTGAACCTCCGAGAGTTATGGAGACCATTTGATTGAGGGTCAGTTGATCGCTCGATCCCGTTGGAAACGCGATGGAGTAGCCCACAGCAGCCGCGCTTGGGTCATACGAGTCAGGTAGACCACCGCTGTAGAGACCCAGCCCCTTGTACATGGTGAATAACGCGCTTGCATCAACGCCTATGAGTTCTCCTTCTATCGAATTACTCCCGTAAGAGATCGTGGCACGTTGGCTGTAGTACGGGATGACATCTGAGACGCCTTGGAATGACCTTATCGTATTCACATCTTGCTGAGAGAGTTGATAGTTTTGCGTGCCGCTACTGCCGCTCGCGAAAAATTGGCGAGCCGAGCTGACAGTGAGGGTGTTAGCTCCAATCTTGTCAACTTGAGCTTGAACTCCCGCGCTCAGACCGCTTGAACTGGCGATGAGAGCCAGAATGACTGCTGAGCCAATCATGATTCCAAGAATTGTGAGAAAACTTCGCAGTTTCCTATCACGAAGCGCTTTGAACGCAAGTTTGAATATGTCAGATATGCGCATTTGCATCACAATCCTGTGTAAGAGTCCATTCGCTGAAGATACTGCTCTTTCTCGATCAACCCGTCTTTCAAAGTAATCACACGGTGGGTCATGTTAGAGACGTCTGGGTTGTGGGTCACTAGGACGAACGTGGTTCCCAGGGTCTTGTTGACCTGAACAATGTAGCTGAGGACCTCGTGGGTGGTCTTCGAGTCCACGTTCCCAGTCGGCTCGTCACCAAGGACCAGAGCAGGCTGAGTGACTAGTGCTCTAGCAATGGCTACACGTTGCTGCTCCCCTCCGCTAAGCTCGGTTGGACGCTTATGCGCTTTCTGTTCCAGTCCAACTGCCCTCAGCATCTTCAGTGATCTGCTCTTTCGAGCCTGCTCTGGGGCTCCTCTTGCGATGAGAGGCATCTCCACGTTCTCAATTGAAGTAAGCCTTTGGATCAGGTTGAAGGATTGATAGACAAATCCTATCCTCAGGTTTCGAAGAAGGGCGAGCCTATCCTCGCTCAATTTCTTCAAATCGATGCCGTCGATGATCACACGACCCGAGGTGGGTGGATCAAGTGCACCAACTACGTTAAGAAAAGTGGACTTCCCGCTACCCGAAGGCCCAACAATTGATACAAGTTCGCCTTTGGCTATCTTGAGGCTTACACCCCTGAGAGCAGGGTAGTCGATGTGCCCCACACGGTAGACTTTTGTAATGTCGATTGTTTGAACCGCTGGACGTGTGCGTGACGACAATTCCAAGCCAATCACAGCCTTTGGTCCTAACCGCTAGGCATAGCTAAGGTCGGCGAACCGAAGAACAGACCAAGAAGGTAACGCAAGATCTCAAAGATCACGCCAACGACGCCGCCTTCCTGCTGACGCTGCTGCGGTGGCTGCACGATAGGCTTCTTGAGTTCAATCTGAGACGACTGCTGGACACTGTACGGAGAACTCGGCATATTGCTGTCGATCGCAGACACCTTGACGACGATCGCATAGGTGCCTTCGGTGAGATCCTTTCTGAAGTGGATCATCAGGCTGAAGGGTCTAGGTATGTTCGGGTCGACTTCACCCAAGTACAGGCTCGCTTGGGTGCCTGGGGCCAGCGCTTCTGATTCGACGGTTACGTTGGCATTGTAGGCGGCGATGTTCCCGCTGTTGAGCAGGTTCCCGGCGACTGTTGCGTTGCCGCCAAGTGAGGTGGCGGCTGGCGTGACTTGTATGCTGTACAACAGCAGGTTGATCCAACCGCGAACTGAGAAGCTAACAGTGTGCGTCTCCTCAGTGTACGATACCTCGCCGAGTTCCCTGTAGGTAAGCGTGACCGAGCCCTGGTATGACTCGCCGATCGCCGCAGTTGGTGCGTAGATTTCAAAACTGACGGTAACGGATTGTCGTGGTGCAATCGAGTCATAGCGCCAGTGGTCGTCTCCGAGCATATGCAACGGAGAGGGTATCGACACAGCTAGATCAACATCGTAAACGGAAGCCGAAGAATAGGCGCTCGTAGAGTACGCCACCGCTATGGTGATATTGTTGTTGAAACCCGCGGTCAAGGTCTGGCCAATGACAGTCACTGCAAAATGTGTCGGGTTCGCGCCTTGAACGGTCCCGATTGGGGTCAAGAGCAGCAATGTAGCAACGACCACAACCGTGCAGCATCGCAAACCAGCAAGATCGCTCATGTCGTTCTCATCTTCCTACTTCACTGTCAGATATGCCAGGACGCATAATGTTGCGCCCGCAAACAGGTCCGGCAGCATTGCCAAGATGCACGGAACCCACATTTTGCTCTTTTCCAGAATTTGTCCAGAATCTCTTCAAGAAAGGCAGGGTTCTGCTCGATCTGCAGCGACAGAAAGCAAGTGGTACCAGGCGTGGCTCCAGTGCTGGCCATTCATGCTGTCTGCGGGAGGGATTTTGAGCAAATCGATTTTGTGAAGAATTGGGTACAATTCTGGGAAACCGATTTATCGAATAGCCGCAGGTGTTGGCCGAGCAAGGGAGATTCCATGCCACAGATTCCAATCATAGCCCCTCTGATCGTCGTCGGCTTGGTAGTCGGGTCGATAGTCAAGTCTAAGAGTGCTAGGATCTCAAAGAAAAAGTTGGCCTCCGCAAGCCTAGTGGCAGGCCTGTTAAATTCCATCCACGCATACTTGCTCTACTCATTGGCACCTGCCCCCACTGCTGCTCGCGTTACAGGAGTTCCAAGGACGGGGTCACTTCCTCTGGAAGGCCTTGCCTCAACATCAGAAGGAGCATATGTCGCTGCATCGTTTCTGGCCGCTTTCCTCATAGTTCTTCTGGTTCTTGGAATTGCCATGGCGTATGCCAGAACACGTGAAGGAGAAGAACTCGCGGAGATCCCGGAACTAACTCCTGAAGGAGAACCCACGCTAACACCGAGCTAACTCGATGTCGCCTGGGTCTTGATTCCTCAAGACCCTCGGGCGGATGAAAGATGAGCCATCGCAAGCGATCATCGCTCAGGATATTGCTGCTGATCGCGTCGGCGACAACTGGGCACCTTTTTGAACATGTCTCGGCAGAGAAAAAAAATGAATAAGAAAGTGCTAGCAGCAGCCATGGCTTTGCTGATGACTCTCAGCACAATTCTCATGGCTGTCTCCGGGAACGCAATTCTCTTCCCGCAACCTACGCTCAGCAACCCCAGCGGTGTTGCAGGCTCGAGTCAGACCATAACGGGCCCGAGCGCCGCGGTCGGCAACGTCGCCATGACTCCGAGTCGAACAGCCTTCGTTATGTTCGACAGGGAGGCTGCTGACTATGACCTCGGACTGCCGCTCAACAATTTCGTCCCCATTGGCGCACCGGTCACGGGCATGTATGAGGGCTTCGTGAAGAAGGGACCCGGCTTCCCGTTGCTTCCCGTCGCGGTCTTCACGCCCGGAGATGCCATCTACCGTGACCAGGCTGCTGGCCCTGGATGGGGCTTCGTCAGCGCAGGGGACATCAGAGAGACCCCAGTGACTTGGACTGATCCTGCTGGCGTCTTGGCTACAACATTCTATCCGGCAGGTAGCACTGTCGCAGCTACCGACCTAGATGTCGGTGATGTGATTATTTCATTCAACGCTAACGTTGAGATGTACACTGGCGCCGGCCCATGGTTCGACTGGAACGCCGGCGACGGAGTCTACATTCGCGATGCAGGCAACAGGCTGCTTGTACCCGCACAATGGACCAGAGTGGGTCCGGGTGACATCCGCGCCAGATACCCGACCCTGACAGTGACGATTCAAGGTGTTGGAAGTCAGACCTACATGGCGTGGACGAAGGTCAAGTCACCAGTCCTAGACTTCGCAAAGCAGATCTACGACGAGGCTCTGGGCACAGTCGTAGGCCAAGTCGATGCCGGTGACGTACGGCTACGAAACGTCGTGATCCCGCAAGTCAGATACTTGGCAGGATCAACCGTCATAGCTGGAGAGCAGGACCTATTGCTCCTCAACGGTGCTGGCACTAGAGTCACAAGCGCGTTGCCTGCCGCAGCAGCCAACTGGGACTTGTTCGCTGACACCAACGGTGACGGATTGTGGCAGCCCGGCGAATGGATCTACCATTCCACAGCGGTAGCACAGCCGCTCTTCGTCACAGCCGCTGCAGCAGCTATGACAAGGAGCAGCTACGTCACAATCGGTGCCAACTCGTTCCTTCCGACCAGCATCGTACGGGCACAGGATCCTGACGTTCTAGCTCCAACTCCGCTGCGAACCTTCGCAGCAACTCAAACATATTTCGACGGAGATGCAGACGGCCAATGGACCATTGGTGAGTGGATCTACAACCAACCAGGCGGACCTGGAGCCTTGGTTGTCAACGTCGACAGTAGAGCGAGCGATGTCGACTGGACAGACAAGGGCATGCCCGTCACTGGCACTCTGGGCGGATACCTCCCCGCTGCATGGACGAACGTGCCGATTCCTAACGAGTGGGACAACGTCCTCGGCTACGCAGCCACCACGGCGGTGGTTGCGGGTGGCTCTGATGTTGGCAGAGACCTCAGGGCGTTTGCGGCCAACGAGAGGCACACTGGCCTCAACACCGGCTACGTGTCCGGTGACGCCGTCTACCGAGACAGCGACTACCTCCTCAACGCTGGCGATGTTCGAGAATCCCTCATCTGGGACGGGACCTTGCGAGTATACGTGCCCTGGCCCGCGACTTGGGCTGCCCCGCCGTTCTACATGCCTGGCTCCGTCGTCTTAGCGACCGACGCGGATGCACTTCTGATCGCGTCCTTGTGGGACTTCCTCCCCACAGAAATGTACTATGACCCATTCAATGACCGCTCATACCTTGGCAGCGACATGGTAGCTATCGCCGGAGCCAGCGACCAGGGAGTCGCGAAGCCGTTCCCAGTAACATCTGACGGCGTGGTGCCCGGCACACCAGTCGCGATCCCATACACAGTTCCAGCGAACGCGCCGATGGGCCCGCATGCAGTCTTCCTCATCAACGATATGCCTCCGCCAATAATGGGAGCCGGTGACTACCTGAACGCAGGTTTCAGAGGAGGCGCGGTCGCGTTCCCCATAGGCGGAACGCTGCAGCTTGAGTCGCTTCCATGGTTCAACGGTGCAGGCGGTGCAGGCCAACGTTGGTTCACCGCAGACCCAGACTTCGGAACTCAAGCAGGCCCAAGCTTCTTCATCATTCCCAAAGTGTGTGCGGTCCAGATGTCCCCCGGAACCTATGCTCATACCCTAGGCACACCTGATAGCACAGTGAAGTTGGACTACACAAAAGGCTCCATAATTCAAAACCTAACAGGGGACATTTCCCTAAGCATCACATTGTGCGGCGAAGCCTCTTCGATATCGATCTACATCCCACCCGAGTTCACTTTTCTAGAGTCGAACACCGCGAGCGTATGGACGAGCATAACAAATGACTACAAACGGGTGTCCTTGGTCAAGCTGAGCTCAACGGATTCCATCGGCCCCTCGTGGTGGAATCTAAGAATTGTAAACTCGACTATTCCAATTGGCAGCAACGTCATAAGGATGTTTAATGTGAGAGCGCCTGATGTGTGTGGCAGGTATTTCGTGAAGGTCTTCGTAGACGGGGAATCGATCGGGTCCACGAATTTTCCAACAATCGTTGTGAAAGGAAGCTTGTACCCAGCATACGTATCTGGCCGCGTGCTGAATGGGGACCCTGTGAACTACGGCACACCGGTCAATGTGTCTGGCAAGGTCATCGCTGAGGGGACTACCGCGCTGGGCAGAACCGTCAAGGCACAGGCTTACTTCAATGCTTCCGCGAACGGTGCTTACACTCTCTACGGCCTGGCCGCAGGAACATACAACCTAACCGCTTCAGCAGCCGGGTTCGCTCCAACAACTCTCAGTGAAACTTTTTCCGTGAATGCGGGGCAGTCCCTGGAAGGCGTCGACATCTACGTATATCCGAGCGCAACAATATCTGGCGCCATCTGCTCCAAATGCGGCGTCGGATTGATCCCATGGGGCAACGCGCACTCTCGTCCGATCACCATAGAAATACTAGACTCCAATCTGGAGTCAAAGGCGTTCTTGATCAACAAGACCGATTACGATCCGTCCCAAGCATGCTTACAGTTCTCATTCAACGGATCGATAGAACTAGACGGGCATGTTCCACAAGACCGCGCTGGATACGTTTCCGGACTAGAGCCCGGTGACTACTACCTGAAAGCCTATGTCAACGGATACTTGCAGAGAGATGTAGTATCAGTCAACGTACACAAGTAT
>CAZUTN010000040.1:0-10095 GCA_964623365.1 uncultured Candidatus Bathyarchaeia archaeon | reverse complement strand
AGCCGCGATGCCGAAGTCGCCGCAATCCAGCGTGGCGAGATTGAAGAGATGTCTGATCTCACGAGGGTGAAGGACATCGAAGTGCTATCAAAGGATCCGAACATCAACATGACCTTCGCCCTGCAAACCCATTACTGCTACACAGCCTTCAACCTCAGGAGAGATACGACAGGCGATGTCAGTTTCAGGAAGGCGGTGGCGCACCTGATCCCGCGAGAGCAGATAGCCAACGAATTGTTTGGTGGCGTTGTGGTAACGCCCATGCTATACGAAGTCCTGCCCTCCTTTGGCAAGTGGCACAATCCGAACGTCAAGACCTACCCGTACAACGCGGAGCAAGCCAAGAAGATCCTAGAAGAGGCAGGCTACACGCTGGGGCCGGACGGGATGCGCGTTGATCCGACCGGGAGGCCCATGCGTGAGATCAGCTTCATCTCGCCAACGCAAGAGGAGGCTCCCACCTCTTTCGAGATTGTGCGCATCGTCACAGACTCGATGCGATCGATCGGCATAAACGCAAAGCAGGAGGCAGTTGCTTTTGACGCTCTTCTGACCCGCGTTTACACTGACCATGACTTCGACATCTACTTCCTTTGCGTCTCCAATCTGGGGAAGTATCCGCGCTGGCTATTCGACTTCTACCACTCGAGTTTGGACGTGCCAGATGGTGACAACTCACCGGGGGTACACAATGACGAGCTCGACAGGTTGCTGACACAGTTCAGGCATGAGGACGAGACCGAGGAACAGGCACGCGAGCATTTCCTGAAAGCACAAGAGATCATCGCGGACATAGTCGCGAGAACCCCAGTCTACTCACGCTATCAGATAGAGGCCACAAGGAAGGGATGGACGGGACAAATAGTGTCGCGAGGTCAGGGCTACTTCGCACCAGGTGCCTGGGCTTGGCTTACAGTTCACAGGGAAGGACAACCATTCGGTGGAACCTTCTCCGCTAGCGTTGGAGGCCGAGTCAGAACACTGAACCCGATGTTCGACACCGGAGCATATGACCAAAAGATATGGAACCTAATTTACGAGGCCTTAGCCTTTAGTGATCCGGAAGGTGACCTGATTCCGGGACTTGCCGCAAGCTGGGATGTCGAGGATGTGACACTGGCTGACTCAACGCTTGGTAAGAGGATCACATACCACCTCAGCCAGAACGTGACCTGGCAAGACGGAGCTAGGTTCACGTCGAAAGACGTGAAGTTCACCTACGATTACATGATTCAGCAGCAGGTACCGCTTTGGCTTCCGAATGTCGCGCAGATTGAGAGCGTGGAGGCGCCTGACCACTACACTGTTGTCATCACACTGAAGTCGCGGAGCTTCTTTACCTTCCTAGACGCGAGCGCTGTCCCGATAGTACCTGAACACATATGGCGTGACGTAGGCGAGAACTGGCGGCAATTCGTTCCTTCGCAGGAACCCCATCCGACGGCATCCGGGCTCACAAAAGAGATTGGAACAGGCCCATTCATTCTAACCGAGTTTAAGGAGAACGAGTACTGGCGCATGATTTCGAACCCACTATACTTCAGACGCCACCCGAGCAAGACGTCCCAAGTCGAGGCAACAAGCGTTCCTCAGTCCTTGATACCTGTGGCTGCAGTCATCATAGCCGTGCTCATTGCAGCGGGATATGTCGTTGCAAGAAGAGCGAAACCAAAGACCTGAGGCTGAGAGCCTCACCCCTCCGTTTTTATTTTTGAGCGTGCTGTGTGAGTACTGTGGGTTTCAAGGAGTACGTTGTCAAACGGACGATCAATCTTGTGGCTGTCGTTGTCATAGTCGTCATTCTGAACTTCTTTCTCTTCAGAATCCTTCCGGGCAACCCTGTTACCTTTCTGATCAGTCCGGGCATGACGCTTGAGGCTCGGGAGGCGATCCTGAGACTGTGGGGGCTGGATAAACCGCTCCATGAGCAGTTCTTGACCTACTTGGCCAACATGCTGACGGGGAATCTGGGAATCTCCTTTTCATCAACCAAGCCTGTTGCCGTCGAGTTGATGGAGAGATTGCCCAATACGATTCTGCTACTAGGCTCGGCGACAGTAGTCTACATGATCTTGGGAATCGCGCTTGGCGTAGTGGCCGTTTCTCGACGAGGATCAAGAACTGATCTCTTCAGCGTTGGCGCCGCGCTTTTCACTCAGGCGATCCCCGTTTTCTTCTTGGGCCTACTGCTCCTACTGATGTTTGGCTACTATCTGCCTGTCGCCACAAATGGCGCGATCAGCTTCCCACTTGCCGGGACCATCTCTCGCCCACCGCCGAAGGATCAGCTTGCGTATGTGCTCGATGTTCTTTGGCACCTTGCGTTGCCCCTTACAACGCTTGTTGTGATCAACTTCGGAGGATACGTTCTGATAATACGCAACTTGATGATAGACGCGCTCTCTCAGGACTACATTACAACTGCAAAAGCCAAAGGCTTGGACGAGAGAACGATACTGTACAGACATGGACTGCGAAGCATTCTTCCACCAGTTGTCACAATAGTCGGACTGAGCCTAGCCGGCGTCGTTGGAGGCGCAGTTATCACAGAGACCATATTCACGTGGTTTGGTGTTGGAAGATACCTGTACGACGCCGTCCTCAGCTACGATTATCCTGTGATGCAGGGCACTTTCTTTTTCTTGGCAGTCATCACCATTGTTGCAAACTACATTGTCGATCTCATCTACGGACTTCTGGACCCAAGGATCAAATACTGAGGTCGCGAGCCTTGCAAGCCCGAATGCGTTTTGCCTTGCGATCGTGGCGTGACATCTGGAAAGAATACAGGCGTAAAAGGCTCGGTATGATCGGCGCCGCCATAGTCATAATCTTCGTGCTCGTGGCGGTCTTTGCCCCACTGCTGACACCATACGACCCGATCAGAGACAACTTCATTGCAGAGCCATTTGCACTCCCGGCATGGTACACCGTTTTCCCACAGTACAGCGACTATCCATCAAACGAGTTGTTCGCGATCGAACCCGCGCTTGACGCCAGCAACTGGGCGGCGAAAGTGAACGGACCGATCCAAGTGGCAGAAGAGAATGGAAAGCTGACTGTCAGGTACAATTCAGTGTCCGATGAGTTCCGCGTCTCAACGTTGGAGCTGACCCACAAGATCGACTACAGATGGGCTCCACCACGGACCTTTGAGATCAGGTTCGACGAATCCGTCCCACAGCTAGAGAACACGGCACACAAGCTTGACATCGCTTGGCGGACTCCAAACCAAGATTCGTATACGGTCTGGACCACCGGTGTCTTCTCCACAATGACAGTTGACAGACTAGAGGTCAACCTAGACTCCAAGGGGATCCCCTTCAATCTGAAGGCAGACATGGGGCTACAGTGGTACGCAAACGTCGCAGAATTCACATTCTCGGATAAAGGAAGCTACGAGCTGATGCTCATATTCAGCTTCCAACGGCAAGGTTCAGGAACATCGATCGCGTCATCCAGCATTGGAAAGCTAACCGTCTTCTTCCCGGGAACGATACATGGCGTCTTGGGAACAGACCATCTCGGAGCCGACCTGTTCTCGCAACTTGTCTACGGCACAAGGATCTCACTTGTGATAGGCGTCATGGCTTCACTCCTCACGGTCGCGATTGGGCTCGTCGTTGGAATCACGGCGGGATATTTCGGCGGACTCGTTGACGAAGGTTCCATGCGTCTTGTCGACATCCTCCTGGTCCTCCCCGGCCTTCCTCTGCTGTTCCTTTTCTCTGGGCTTTTTGGAAGAAGTGTTTGGAACCTGATCTTTCTTATTGCCATACTCACTTGGCCCGGATTTGCGAGAATCGTTAGAGCCCAGGTTCTTCAACTCAAAACAGCTACGTTCGTGGAAGCCGCGAAAGCGTTAGGAGCGTCACCTTCGAGAATCATAGTCAAACACCTTGTTCCTAATGTGTTGCCGCTTGCATACGCAACGATAGCCCTGTCAATCCCGGGCGCCATCATAACCGAGGCGGCGCTTAGCTTCCTCGCACTCGGCGACCCCACGACGCCATCTTGGGGACGCATGTTCTATTCGGCGAACGCCTTTGGTGCGTTCAGAGAACTCGCGTGGTGGTGGATAGTCCCGCCCGGTATGGCGATCACGCTTCTTTCCCTTTCATTCGTGTTTATCGGCCATTCTCTGGACGAGATCATAAACCCGAAGCTTCGCGCAAGACGGTAACAGCGTCCTCGAATCACTGGCTTGTGTAGTCTAAGAGACTCTTGCCTACCTCCGTCCTAGTTTCGGGCTTAGGCTTGAGCTCCGCCTTGGAGCGAGGTCTGAGCTATTCCAGAATTGCTATGGCTTCGCCGAGCGGCATACCCGTGAGCAAGCCCGTCTCCTTCGGAGAGATGCGAGGCTTCTCAGGCAGTATCGGCCTTTCCACGTAGCGTCTGTGGTACCTGTAGATGGGTAACGCGTGAACCGTCTCAACAAGAATCTCATGCACACATCGACGAAGGCTTGACGGTCGGCGGCAGGGAACTGGTATCTCAGAGCCTGACCGACCCAATCGCCATATCATCGGTCACAAATGACACAGCAGTCGTTCTGGTGATCGTGGCAGTGCTGGTAGTCATAGCTCTCGTCGCTCTGAGGCGACGGAAAGCCTCTACGCTGTCACGGACTACGAAGTGGACCAGAAGGCGCTTCTCCCGCATCTATTTCCTTCTTCCTGTGGTCAAACCTAGCCGCTGGAATCTAGGTCGTAACAAGTTGTCGTCCTATTCAAGCAGCGCCAACACGATCAACAATGAAAACAGCAACAGAGCCGCCGAGAATAGCACAAGAGCCTTTCTCGAAGCCTCCTTCTGTTTTTCGACAGAGAACTCGTCTGTTGTATGAAAGGCGACACGTCGAAACTCCCTCGCCCCAATTGATTGAGAGAACTCAGTCAAGCCGCCGAGAACGGCAAACAGGCCTACTTCCAGAAAAAGGAGATCGCTCATCACGCGGAGAGGAGACAGACCCATGAACGCCAGCAGCCCGGAAATCGCCATGTCAGCAAGGAATACAACGGCTGCGATCAACAATCCTTTTCGGACAAGGCGCGAATATGGTGACAAGTGCTACCACTACTACGGCAATCAAGGTTGCTAATAACGACCTCACAACAAGAGTGACCAGTCAGCCAACGCACGACGAAAAGACGAGGAAGACGAAATTCACGCAGTTCGACTAGGCTACTACAATTACTACTACTCGATGATGGTCATGCTAGTAGTCTTCGCTGGAGTGATCTGGTTCGGCTCTCATCTCTCGCATTTGACACTCAAGATCAGGCGCAAGCTCAGTACGAGAATGCGAAAAGACCCTCCAGGGGTCGAGATGACCACTGGATCCTATGCTCGTTCGTCGTAGCGACCTTTCGCTATGGTGTTTTCAGGTTGGGTGATCGAATAGGAGGTCTCTAGAGCCCGCAGTCGTACGCCACGTGGGAGCGACTGGTCAGCACCTGAATCATCGCTTCTCAAAGTGCTTGCTCGATGGCATCTCCCTTCAGGGCGTGTGCCAAGTTGCTGATGTCGGTCGAGATCTCTCTATCCATGTCTAACTTCTGAACGAACTTTCTTACCATCCTGTGAGTTGCTCCGTTTGCTGGGCTGAGGCCGTCGATTCCCCGAACTTCCGCCGCCTCGGCTGCGCAGATGAACTCCATCGCTACGATGAAGCCTAAGTTCTCGACTATGTGCATCAGCTTGAGAGCCGCGGCCGGGCCCATGCTGACGAAATCCTCGAAGTCAGCCGAAGTTGGAATGGAGTCTACGCTTGCAGGATGGGCCAAGACCTTGTTCTCTGACGCCAGTGCTGCGGCTGTTTGCTGCGACATCATCAACCCCGAACTCAACCCAGGCTTAGAGGGCCCGGAAGCTAGGAAGGGGGGCAACCCATAGCTCTTCTTTGGATCAAGGAGCCTGGCGATCCTTCTTTCGACAAGGTTCCCGACTGTTGAGAGCGCGACAGCCAGCAGATCGAGGACGAGTGCTATCGGCTGGCCGTGGAAGTTGCCACCTGATAGGACGATTCGATCTTCAGGGAATATGAGCGGGTTGTCGTTCGCCGAGTTAAGCTCTATCTCAATTGTCTTCGATGCGTACTCGACTGCGTCTCGGGCGGCGCCCATGATTTGTGGAATGCATCTGAGAGAGTACGGGTCCTGCAGGTGAAGGCCCTTGAGGGCCCGTTCTTCTCCAGAGCCCACGAGCTTGCTGCCATCAAGCAGTTGCCTCATGCGTCGCGCGCTCGTAACCTGGCCCGGGTGAGGTCGAGCCTGATGGAGCCTCTCGTCAAAGGCTTCCGTGAGACCTTCCAAGACCTCAAGAGACATGGCACCCGACCTCTCCGCGTATTCCACAAGTTCTCGCGCATCATGAACCATCAGCGCCCCAATGGCAGTCATCATCTGAGTTCCGTTGATTAGAGCAAGACCTTCCTTGGCTGTCAACCGGACAGATCTGATGGAGACGGCGCTGAGGGCTGCAGAACCATCCATCGTCTTCCCTATGTGTTCGGCGTAGCCTTCGCCGATCATCACGAGCGTCATGTGGGCAAGCGGGGCTAGATCACCGCTTGCTCCGACGGACCCTCTTTCAGGTATCACCGGGTGGACTCTGGAGTTGATCATCGCGACCAACGTTTCCAGGGTTGAAAGTCGTATGCCAGAGAATCCCTTCGCTAGTGTATTCGCCCTGAGGAGCATCATGGCTCGCGTGACATCCGTTGGCAAAGCAGGGCCGACTCCCGCGGCGTGGCTACGGATCAGATTCAGCTGGAGGCTCTCAAGGTCGCTCTGAGCGATGGTCACGTTGCTCAACGCTCCAAAGCCTGTGTTGATTCCGTAGATGATCTTGGACTTGATCAGTTCGTCAAGGACATCTCGGCACTTTGCGACCTTGTGGCGGGCATCCTCGCTCAGTGCGACTTGCTCATATCCTCGCGAGACCCGGACGACATCACCGATCGTCAGGGATGCGCCATCCAAAGTGACGGTCAATGTTGAATCAAGTCAGGACTATCGTTTCGGACGAGGTCTAAAGGTATCGGTCGCTCATGTCCTCGGTGAAAAAGTGGGCACCTGCCTCCTAGAGGAACCTTCTCCTCAGGGCTTGGCGCTCAGCGTCCATAATCAGCTCGAAGAGCCTATCTGAGATGCGTCTTTCCTTACGGAGGATCCTCCTTGCGTCTCCCGCTCCGAGTCTTCGCCCAGCCTGCACAATGATTGCCGCCTTTCCATATTTCTGCACAACTGAGGCAGACTCGGAGACGTCCTCCAACATCCGCTTCTCCGCCTTCGTGACGGCTCTTCCTTTTCTCTCCATCAGAGACTCTGTGTCATCAACATCGCAGGACAGGACGCCGACGGACTTGGAGCCGCACTTCGGACAAGTGGTCGGGTCGGTCAAGTCACGAATCCGTGCAATCGCGGCGTAGTTCCAGCAGGACGTGCACACTAGCGTCCTGGATTCGTCAAGTATCCTCGCGCGAGCAGAGTCGACAAGGATTCGCCTCATCTTGTCCGATGGAATCAGGTCAGTCTTCATGCTGATGCGTTCAATTCCGAGCCTCGCGATCGGGCTGAGCTCCCTACGCCTCGGGAGTACGGCGAGCCTGATCCTTCCTTCCCGCATAGCCTCCAAGACTCGCTTCGTGTTGGGTAGGTCAAGGTCTTTCCTCACAGTCTCATTCAGGGTCTCTTCGGAGATCACGGTTCCCTCGAACGTCTTCATCAATTGTCCAAGCCGCACACTGCTAAGGTCTACCCATCTGGAGATCGCTCCGAATCGTTTCGCAACATGAACCATCCTCCGCTTGAACATGCCGGTCTTCGAGGAAGACTTCCTTGCCAATTCTTCCACGTTCATGTCTGCCAGTCTGTGCAGAACACCCTCAACCCGCGTTGCATCTGCGGTGCCCGCCGAGTGGAGCACGATTCGATAGGCGTCCTGCTGTACTCCGAAGGTTGAACCGGTTTCCTCCGATAGAACGTGACCTACGAGTCTGGCAAGTGTTCGGTTGACGAGAAGCCCGAAACTACAGCAGAGTACTACGTACTCGTCCCAGTCCTCGATAGTCACTAAATCATCGCTCGGGACATCGATGTTAGACGTTGCTTGGTCGAGGGTCTCCCACAGGGCTCTGAGCATCGTTCCAGACTCACAGGGATACCGGCTTGATAGTTCCATGGCAACCGCTTCTCTGCTCTTCCCGCTACGAAGTGATTCAACGGCGCGTCTGCGCATTGCTCCGACCTCAATTCCGATTTCGTACGGTACAGGGATCTCTTCTCCTATCCAACTCGGTATCGCTCCGGTTGGATCCCTTATCGCCCGGACGTAGATCGTTTCACCCTTGATGTTCTCCATCCTCCACGGGCTTCCGCGAACGATGAACTTCGTTCCCGGTGTCCCGTATTCGGCAACAAATGCTTCGTCGAGGACTCCGACCGGCGAGTTTTCAGACTTGTCAACAACAAGGTACTGTTTCTCGTCCGGTATCATTGAGAGTTTTCCAAAATAGTAGGTGTATACGTCCTTCAGTCGGCGAGGGCGAAGAAGAATCTGATCCTGAGGAGAGAACCAGCAAAGCCTTGGAAACCTCGAATGCATGTATTCGACTACTCGTGTGAGGTCAGACTCGGTGAGCTCGCTGTATGGACCGGCATTCTTGAAGATGTCAAGAATCTCACGGATGTACCAGCGGCTCTTCTGGGTCAATAGGCCGACGATCTGGTGTGTGAGCACATCAAGCGGCTTCTCTGGCACGTCCACTGCTTCAAGCTCTTCCTGCATTGCTCGGCGGGCTATTGCCAGTGCTTCGAGGGCGTCATCGGAATCCATCGCGACAATTACTCCATCCGCAACGCGCCCGACGCCATGGCCGCTTCTCCCCACTCGCTGGATTAGCCTCGTAACTTGGCGTGGGCTCATGTATTGTATGACGAAGTCGATTCTCCCCACATCTATCCCGAGTTCAAGCGACGAGGTTGCAACGAGTCCCTTGAGCTCGCCATTCTTCAGGCCTCGCTCAGCTGAGACGCGTGACGGTTTGGCAAGGGAGCCGTGATGAATTGACACGGGGAAGTCGATGTCCCAGACTTTGAACCGACTTGCCAAGACCTCGGCAACTGCTCGTGTATTGGTGAACAAGATCACTGATTGATGAGTCTGGATTAGGTCGCGCATCAACTTTAAACGCGCCGCAACTTCCGGATGAGTGAACAGTCTCTCAGCAAGGCGAGAGTCCTCTGCATCGGGTTGGGGCAACTCCACTTTCAGTCTCATCTTGCGGCCGATCGGAACACGTACGATCTCAACGGGCCGGTTAGCCCCTGCAAGGAACGTAGCGACCCTTTCAGGAGTTCCTATCGTTGCAGACAGGCCTACTATCTGGAAGTCTCGTCCTGTAACCCAGCGAAGTCTCTCAAGTGCAAGGGCGAGCTGGCTTCCACGCTTGTCCTCAGCAAGTTCGTGCACCTCGTCTACTACCACATAGGCGACCTTGCGGAGGTTCCTTCGCATGATCCTCCCTGGTATGATGGCTTGCAGCGTTTCAGGGGTCAATATCAACATGTCAGGCGGGTTCTTTGCTTGCATTCCACGTTCTTTTGTCTCAGTATCACCGTGCCTGACTGCAATCTTGACATCAAGCCGGTGACACCACCACTCCAGTCTCTCAAGCAGATCGCGGTTGAGCGCACGGAGAGGTGAAATATACAGCACGCCTATCCCAGGCTCATCCGTCTTTGATGCGATGAATCGACTGAGGATGGGCAGAACGGCTGCTTCTGTCTTGCCTGATGCTGTTGGCGAAATGAGCAGGACGTTCTTGCCGTCCATGATCTTGGGGATGGCCTCTGCTTGCGGCTCTGTCGGCGCAACAAAACCGCGCTCACGGACAGCCTCAACAACCGGTCTCGCGAGTAGCGAGAACACGTTGTCTGCTACACATCCCATGTGAGCGCAGCCCGATTCAGAATAGGAAACGCTCGATAAAAGGACGAAACGCAGGTTGTGCAGACATATGGACTACATGGGTCGAAGGACCGAATGACCGCGAGACCCGATACCGTAGTCCTTTGAGCGCCCTCTCTGCCC
>CAZUTN010000039.1:0-10186 GCA_964623365.1 uncultured Candidatus Bathyarchaeia archaeon | reverse complement strand
TCACGCAGCATCTTGCGGAAAGCGTAGTATTCGAGCGGCTCGGTCGAGGCAACGCTCTCTAGGCTTGTCCACAATGGAGCTCTCTGGTCAGAAGCTGCTGGGTGATGGTTCAGCCACTCTGCTAAAGCGGGCGACGAGAAGATTATCCTAACTCGCCTCTGGCCCGTCTTGCCGTCTACGAAAAGCACGACGCCGTACTGGTCGAAGCGTACGTCTCCCACTTTCAGGCCAAGGATCTCGCCGACTCGACAACCAGACTCGTAGAGGATGAGAATCAGCGCGCGATCCCGGAGATTCTGAGTCGACTCTGCGAGGCTCTTAATCTCCTCTTCAGTGAGGAAGTTCTCGGGAGGCAGTTTCCTTCCGCCCTTCTTGCCCGCCTTGATCCATCTCACCTCGTCTGGATAGTCGTCTTCGCAGTTGCGTAGCCACTTGTAGAACTTCTTCAGCGAGATCTTCTCGTTGCGTCTGGACTCCTCGCTCAGGGGCTGGTCTGTTCTCCTCGCTCGATTGTCTTTCTTGGTCACCTTCTGCATCTCAGTAACGAGTCTGATGATATCACTCTTGTCCGCGTCCTTGAACGGCTTTCCAAGCAAGCGAGCGGCTTTCCTCAAAGCGAACACATGCCTGACTATGCTTGGAAGTCGCAAGCCCTCAGCCCGGCAGTACTCCACGAAGGATAGAATCTCTTTCCTGCTCTGTTCTGATATCTCAGCGTCATCACGGAGATTCTTGAGGGCCCGTTCGTGGCGTCCGCTGTAATCGTGAATATCCAAGGTCTGCATGATCCCCAGCTAGGATTGTGCCGGCTGAGTTAGTTAAGCGTTCTGTGATCTGAACCTGTAGTTTGGTGGGGCCGGTGGGATTTGAACCCACGACTTCTGGCCTCGCGTCTTCCGTGCGCGGGGACGCCAGCGCCCCAGGTTCACCGCCTCGTAAGGCTCTGGTATCCTGTTGGCGACAATCGTTGTCTAGACCAAGCTAGACGACGGCCCCTACCTTCGGCACGTATCGCTAGGCGCAGTCTTTTCACGTTTTTGCTTCCTCCCTAGGACGTCATCTCTCTTCGCGTTCTCTTTCGGTCCGTGACAGCCGGAAGAGTAAACGTGACCCACGAGCACAGGCGAGGGCAACGCGTATTACTTTTCAGCGAGCGTTCTCGCCTTGTACCCGGTAGGGTTTGGTTCGATGAAGGAAATATCGCAGGAACTTCTCTTCCTGTCTCGAGCGCAGATCGAGGCTGTCGGTCTTAGCATGGATGAAATAGTCTCCGCCGTCGAGGAAGCGTTCAGGGCCAAAGGAGAGGGTGAAGTTGAGATGCCGCCCAAACCGGGGATTCACCCTGCGCCTGATGCTTTCATCCACGCGATGCCCGCTTACCTGCCAAAGATGCGTTCCGCTGGAGTCAAATGGGTTAGTGGTTTTCCAGAGAATTCCAAACGGGGTCTACCATACATTTCTGGCCTCGTGATTCTGAACGATCCCGAGACGGGATTGCCTATCGCCGTCATGGACGGTGCTTGGATAACTGCGAAACGTACCGGCGCTGCTACAGCTGTCGCCGCCAAATACCTCGCGCGAAAAGATTCCACCAGTTTCGGGATACTGGGATGCGGCGTGGAAGGACGCGCCAACCTTGAAGCAGTCCGCGAGGTCCTCAAGAACATTCAGGAAGTCAGAGCCTACGACATCTCGAAGCCGAACCTACAGGCATACGTGGACGAGATGACTGCCAAGCATAAACTGACAGTCACGCCTGTCAAAGACGCGCGAGGGGCGGTCGAAGGTTCTGACGTAATCGTCACGGCCGGGCCCATCCTGAAGAATCCGAATCCGACAATCGAGAGCGCTTGGGTCAAAGATGGTGTTTTCGCGTGCCCCATCGACTTTGATTCATACTGGAAACCTGAGGCGATGCATTCGATGCAAAAGTTCTGCACCGACGATAGAGCGCAGCTGATCTACTACAGATCCACCGGATACTTCCAGAACATTCCGAGCATCTACGCCGACTTGGGAGAGATAGTTGCCGGTCAGAAGCATGGCAGAGAAAACGATCATGAGCGGATCATGTCCATGAACCTTGGCCTCGCGATAGGAGACATGGCTGTCGCCATCAAGGTCTACGAAAGAGCGAAGAAACTTGGAATCGGACAGTGGTTGACGCTATAGTCGGCAAGATGGTTAGACCAACGATGAAACCGTCGCCGATTCCGTCACGTCGTCTCAGACGCCTGCGACCATTTTGATTCTCCGGAATCTGTCTGTGTCAGGGTTTCGTTTGTAGTCTTGAAGTGCACGGATCAGTGAAGTTCTCTTTCGCCACCGTAAGGTTCTTCTTAGTAGCGTTGCGGGTCCGCCTCCGATTAGGAGGTACTGGGCGATCGACGTTACATTGGACACCCTCCGCTTGTCACTTGCGGTCTCGAAATCCACTATTCTCGGGTTACCCTTCTCGTCAACGATGACGTTCTTCGGAGCTTCGCTCAGTTCGCCGTGGTCCAAGTGAATCTGGTCCAGACTGAAGCAGTCGTCCAGAAGTCTCCTCAGTATCTTGCGAACACGTCGTTTGCACCCTCTCTTGGGCAAGAGCGCCACCCAGCGATGAAGCGGGAGGCCGTTGATCAGCTCCATCACGAGGAAGTTCTCGCTCTGTGCTAGAAGCTTGGGGCCTACGCCAACGGAGTTAGCGAGACGGAGCATGTTCGCCTCGTGTAGCATGTCTCGTCGGTCGGCGTCGGTTCGCCGGACCTTTAGCGCGACGGTTCTGCCATGCATTAGCGCCTTGACAACTATGCCCACACATCCTTTGCCCAGGACTCCGGCGCGCCCGATCAATTGAGGACCTGTCAGGTCGATGGCGTCGACTCCGACGGAGGCCAGCTCCAAGATTCTCGCTGCAAGTTCGCGTGGCTCTGGTCGTGGGTAACAGAGCACCGTAGCAAAGTCGCTTCTTTCGGCAGGTACTCGCGAAAGGCTGGTCGTCTCACCCAAGCCACGCAGGCCTTCCCTTGAGGAAACTCGTCATGAATCGAGCGGCGTCGCTGTTCTTTCTGTATGAGCTGATCAGCGCTTCGTCTGCCAGCACGCGACATCGTCGCTTCAAGACAGGCGCGATCTTGCTCGCTACTCCCACGTCACGACCGCCATAACGGATTCTGGATCGCAAGAACGCTACTGCGCTCCTATTCTCGCGAAGCTGATCGACGGCCCACCTGTCATCATCAACCCATGGCCCAGAGATGCTTCGAATCCCGCTCAAGTGTTTCCGCAGGAACAGCCCTGACGCCTGCGATCGAGCAACGTGCGGGCCAAAACGTTTCCTCACTGGAGGCAAGGTGAGGTTCTCAAGTTCGAAGAGAATGACGTTAAGGTCTTCCTCGTTGGTCCAAGCTGCTGAACGAGTGACATTGAAACCCTCCTGCCTGAGTAGGTTACGCAGCGCTCTCTCCGTCCTGTACAGTTGACTCCAAAGGACATCGACGACTGCGTCGACTCGTCCGAATTCTACCGCGATCAAGTTCCAGCCTCGTCGCTGCATCTCTCGACGAAATCTTCCTACGCTTAGGGGCGCGATCTTTCGGGCCACGAAGAAGCTCTTCTTGGGTTTGTTTGAGAAGGCTCTAGCAGCCGCGACGAACTCCCAGAGTCTCTTCCGGGATATGGAGGCAGCTAGATTCCTGCCCCGATCCACAGGATCGATGACTATCAAAGGCTCCTCGAAGAGGTCCAGTACTTCTTCCTCTCTGCCCGTGTAGTACCGCTCGAGATCGATAACGGTTGGAGCCTTCCACGACTGTGCCTGCTCGAGAGTCTTCACGAATGAGCCGTAGTACATGATCAGAGTCTCACAGAGCATCCCGCTGAAGCCGGACACCTTCACGTCAGCGCCGTAGACTCCGATCCCTTTCAGGAACGCCTTCAGGAGCCTCACCTCTCCTTTCTGATCCGGACTGAGGTGTGAAATGACGTAGTCAGTGTGGAACGGCGTACGGTCTGTAGCGCTCCGCCATTCACCCCGTGCTACATTGTAGCATGGCACAACGTTGACCCGAATCCCCTCAACATGTGTCTCGAGGTACGGGTGCTCCGCAAACCGCTCGACGATTGGGTAGCCCTTCAGAGCTCGTCTCGCAACCGCTAGACAGTGTCGTTCCAGGTCGGCCCTACTCATGGAAGCGGGAACACGCAGGAAGATGTCGATGTCCGCGTCTCCTCGCAGCCAAGTATCCTTCGCAACGGATCCGTCGAGTCTCACTTCAGCCTCCAGTCTGCGCCTCTTAGCTTCGACAATCAGTCTTGCTTTCAGCTGCTCTGCCAGTCTGTGCACGCGTTCCCTTTCCGCAGCTTGAGGCGCTATTTGGCGAGCAACAGAATCGCAGACATCAATAGCTCGCTTCAAGTTCTCACGACTTGGCGGATGCGCCTACCCGCTAGCTCGTACCGCATGTATTGTGGAGTACACAGGCCCTTTCGGCGTAAGGATACTCTTCTTAAGACGTAGCTCGTCGACGTGGACGACTCCGAATGGTGTGTCGCGCATCTCATCAACGAACTTGGCCAGTTCTTCTCTCATTCGTCCGGTCTTGACGCGGGCGATTGTCACGTGAGGACTGAACCCTTTCCTGTCGGGCGCGAATCCGATCTTCTGAAGTCTGGGTTCAAGCTGTTCAAAGATCCTTGTGATCTCCTGTTGGCCGGTTCGCATCCCAACCCACACAACATTGATCCGTCTCAGATTGGGGAATGCTCCCAAACCAACGAATTCTGCCTCGAATGAGCTGAACTTGACTTGGTTCATCTGCTCTTTCACGAGCTCCATCGTCGCCAGAGGGACCTCTCCCAAGAACCTGACGGTGGCGTGAATGTTCTCGGGTTCCACAAGCTTCAGATCCGCGCCGAGGCTTCGTAGTGCTCGCTGAGCTTCTACGAGTTTGGAAATGACGCTCGCCTCATCCATGTCCACGGCAACGAAGCTTCGAATTCGCTCGCCAGCCAAGGCATTCTACCAAACCCACATATCGTCGCGACGAATTTAACAATTCAAGTGAGGCTACGGCCGAGAAAGGAAGGTTCGATCGTCCTCAATGAGAAAGACAAAGGTGATCGCGATCGTTGGGATGCCCGGTGCCGGGAAGGGGCTCGTCTCCGAGGCCGCTCGTTCTAGAGGAATCCCTGTGCTGGTATGCGGTGACGTTGTTCGCGAGGAGACGGAGAGGCGAGGACTGGCGCCGACGCCCGAGAATATGGGCTGCGTGATGCTCGCAATGCGTAGCGAGGAAGGGCCAGCTGTTGTAGCGGAGAGACTGATCCCGAAGATAGCATCCTTCACATCTCCGGTCGTAATCGTGGAGGGGGTTCGAAGCATGGCTGAGGTGGACGCGCTGAGGAGAAACCACACCGTGGCGATCGTGGCCGTTCACGCATCCCCGAGAACGAGGTATCAGCGTCTGAGCAGCAGAGGAAGAAGCGACGACCCAAAGAGCTGGGAAGAATTCTCGGAGCGAGACTCAAGGGAGCTTAGCGTTGGTATCGGAAATGTCATCGCACTGGCGCAGGAAATGCTCGTCAACGAAGCATCGATCGACGACTTGAAAGCCGCCTCTGAGCTTGTCATCTCAAAGGTGATGCAGGAATGAGCGAATTCCGAGCGCACGTTGAGACCCCTGTCAATCCCACTGAAGATCCCGAGAAAGTGTCACGAGCAGTGCGCAATCTGTTTCCAGAGTTGAGTCTGTCCGTGGCAAAGGTTGATGCGCGCCGCTCAAAGTTGCAGGGGACGTTGACTCGACTCGAAGATCTGGACAACCTCAAGTCGCTCCTTCGTCAGGAAGCCATCCGAGACGCTGCTCGCAGGCTACTCCTTCAGAGCGTGTCTGGGTCCTCTATTGTTGTCCATCTGAACAAGCAGGCAGCTTTCGCTGGTAAGGCTTCGTTCTGCGAACGCTATGACGAGTCACCGCTCGGCCCCATCACCTTGACGATCACGACTGACAGCCCGGAGCAGGTGGTGGACTGGCTGGCGCCAAGTTCTCGAGGCAGACAGCTATCAGAAACTCGGTGACGGCAGCCGCCCTCGCAACTGGATCAGGGCAGCTCTAGCGACTTGAGTTCTTCAGCCAAGAAGGTTCTAGGGAAGATCTTCTTGGCCTCGACAAGGAGTTGTCTCGTATCGTCGTAGATCGCGCTTAGATGAGTGAGCGCCAGATTCTTTGAACGGCTTCTCTTTGCGACCCTTGCGGCCTCGGCCGCAGTGGAATGTCCGTACTCCCAAGCTCGCTCGGATTCGCTTGAGTCGAACATTCCGTCATGCACCAGCAGATCCGACCCCAAAGCGAGTTGGACAACCCGGTCGCAAGGTCTCGTGTCAATCGCGTAGGTGATCTTCAACCCTTTTCGCGGAGGACCAACAACTCTTGACGCATCGATCGTCTTCCTGCCGACTCTCACGGACTTGCCCATCTGCAGAGTCTTCCAGAATGGGCCCTTGGGTATTCCCAGTTTCCTCGCCTTTTCCGGATAGAACCGGCCGGGTCTCTGGTTCTCTACGAGGGCGTAGGCGAGGCACGGAACGCCATGATCAGCCCAAGCCGCATTGATAGCGTAGGAATCAGTTCTCGCTATGGTTCCTGCACGAACTTCGCGGGTTCGAACCGGAAACATGGATCTGAACATCACCGTTTCTGTTGTACACTTCACGAATTCCCCAATGCCAGGCGGTCCATAGATCTCGAGATCGCGGCTCCTGCCCATGAACGACATCGAGTGGAGAAGGCCTGGTATTCCCAGAATGTGGTCTGCATGCATGTGCGAGACCAGTATCTTCATTTGCCGGTTGAAACCCAGCTTCGCGACAAGGAACTGCTTCTGAGTTCCTTCTCCACAGTCAAACATCACGAGGCCGCCGTCGGTTCGGACGACAAGACTGGGAAGGTTCCTCTTCTTCGTTGGAACGCTTCCCCCCGTGCCTAGGAAGGTTGCTCTCATCCTGTGATCCCGCTCTATCGCATTATTTCTTGCCTAGCACAAGAATACGTCTGGTGAGACTCCTGTGAACATACACCACATGAGACTCCACAAGCTTGAACCCTGCTGCCTTGGCAACCGGTAAGAGCTGGAGATCGCTCGGGCAGCATATGCAGAGGAAACCGCCCGTCGAAAGAACGCTGTGCGCTGCAGGCAAGAATTCTCGCAAGAGCGCGTCAAGTCTTCGCCCGCGCGTGGACGCCTCTCTACCGTAGGGCGGGTCAGTCACGATTGACTGGACGGAGCGGACTGACATCTTGGTCGCGTCTTCGACTATGAGGCCGAACGGCTCCGCTCCATAGTGCTTGAGGTTCACCCTCGCTCCCTTGACCATTCGGAGGTCCGCGTCTGCGCCGACCGCTCTGCAACCAACTGCGACCGCTTCGAGAAGGATTCCTCCCACCCCGCAGAAAGGATCCAGCACTACTGCCCCAGCAGGAGGTCTGGCGAGGTTCACTACGCATCTGGCAAGCTTCGGCGGCATCGTCGACGGATGAAAGACAGGCCTCTTCCTAGGCCTCCTTGAAGCTATGAGCCCCGGAACCCTTGATTGAGTCACTTCTCCAAGTAGAAAACCCTGCGGGTAGATGATGCAGAGAAACGTCACGTCAGGATGATCGAGGTCAACTCTGATGCCTCGTCGTTTTCGTCGCAAGGCTTCGCCGATGTCCCGTTCCAAGGTTGCTCTTTGAAATTGCTTGAATGCGCCTCCGATCCGCAGTGATCGCACACCGTAGGAACGCCTCTTCGCGAAGTGACGGGAGAAATCGAGTCTCTGCACAAGGGAGACTAGCTGTTCTTTGCTGTGTCTAGTCTTGGCGATCTCGATCCCGCATTGCTCATACATCATGCTCCTCGTCGCTACCGCGTGAAGCGCTGATGGATCCGCCTCCAATCTCAGGAGCTTCTGTGAGGCTGCAGTTTCCTTGAAGCTGATCTTGCACGCGTGCAGTATGGCTCGTATCTCTGCGTGTGGAAGAGTCTGATGCTCTCCCGACACGACAAAGAAGAGCCGTTCTCTCACCAAATCCTTCTCAACGCTTCGGCAAGCACGGGCGCGATGGAGACCGGGCTGGAGCGTGTTTCGACCGAATCGGTGCCGACGACTTGATCGACCCCAGCAGACTTGAGCGTCTGTTCGGCGTCGCCGGTCAGGAGGAGGTGGGCACACGCAGCGATCACCCTTCTCGCACCTTGCTTCTTGGCGATCTGGGCCGTGTTCGCTATGGTCTTGCCAGTCGAGATTACGTCGTCGACAACGATTGCATCACGGTCTTTCAAGTCCACATCTTTGCCGGACGTGCTAACGGCCCCTGTTATCTTGTCCCTAGATTTCTCGAACCACGCATACTCCGACCCAAGAGTGGCGGAGGCGGTCTGCGCGAGCGGGATCGCTCCGTCATCTGGAGCCAGCACATAGGGCTTCTTCAGAGCCAGGGTCTTCAGATACGTTGCCATAGAATCCATGCACGTCAAGTTCTCCGAATGGATCTTGAAGAATCGAAGCGCCTTGTTGCTCGGCACATCCACCGTCAGAAAATGCGCTGCCCCGGTTGCCTCCACCAAGCGAGCAACCGTCCTAGCGCTGACAGCCTCTCCACCTCTGTACGCATCATCTTGGCGTGCGTAGGCGAAGTATGGAACGACTGCGGCGGTTTCTTTGGCGCCCATATCTCTGGCGGCATCAAGGATGAACAGCAGATCGATCAGATTCTTGTTCTGCGGAGGGTAGCATGACTGGATGACCGCGACTTCTTTCCCAGCAACAGATTCTGGAAACCTCACGTACGTCTCCCCGTCCGGAAAGACCTTGTGTTCAAGCTGAAACGAAGCGGCTTTGACGGCGTCTGCCACACGCCTCGACAACTTTGGCGAGGCCGGTCCATCCACGATGATCAACGCAGAGCCCACGGGCACGCCTTGCTCTTTTCCCTACTAAAATAAGTGACTCAAGGCGGGCTTCCGGCCTGTACTCACGAAACATTAATGCTTATGGTGGCCCTCGCCTAGTCACAGTCGGGGCGGCCGTTTCTATGGCGTTGATTCCAGCACAACACAAGTCACACGTCAGAGAAGAACTCGCTTCACTCCAGAACCCTGTTCGGATCGTTGTGTTCACTCAGGAAGTGGAATGCCAGTTCTGCCGAGAGGCAAGGCAGCTTGCTGAAGAGATAGCTCAACTCTCTGACAAGGTTTCGGTGGAAGTATTCGACCTTATGAGGGATGCGAAGAAGGCCGCAGAGTACGGAATCGACAAGGTTCCGGCCCTCGCTGTGGTGGGAAAACAGGACTACGGGATTCGATACTACGGGATACCTGCGGGATACGAGTTCGCGACGTTCCTCAAGGATCTCAAGATGGCCTCAGAGGGGAGGACCGAAATATCGGAGAAATCGCGTGCGAGGCTTGCCTCGATCAATGCGCCGGTGCACATCCAGGTCTTCGTGACGCCCACGTGCCCGTACTGCCCGATGGCGGTAGGCCTAGCGCATCAGTTCGCTATCGAGAACTCACTGGTGAGGGCGGACATGGTCGACGTGACCGAGTTCCCACATCTGGGCCAGAAGTATGCTGTGATGGGCGTTCCGAAGGTGGTCATCAATGAGCGTGTGGAATTCACTGGGCTCTTGCCGGAAGACCAGTTCCTCCAGCACGTGATAGTAGCGTCTAGACCAGTCGGAGCCGTCTACGCTTAGCAGCAGAGAGAAAAAGAAGGATCTTGGACGAGCGCGGATGGCCTAGTCGGTTCGCTTCTGACCGCATTCCGGACAGTAGACCTGCCCTTCTTTGAGTTCCTGCCCGCAGTTCGTACAGCGGAAGGCGACCGAGACCGCCCGCTTTGACGGCGTCTCGGCCTCCGAAGGAGGCACAGGAGGCTCCTCTGGGGTCTCTGGAATTTCGGTTGGTGTTGGAGGCGGAGGTGGAGGCGGCTTCACCGCCGCTGGCCCAGCCATTCTCCTCCTCCACAGTAGCAGGCCCGCGCCGACCACAATGGCGGCGGCGACGCCTGCGACTATGTAAAGCTGGAAGTAGCTTGTGGTCCAGACAGCAGTCACCGTCTTCGGCCCATCCATCGTCAGCGAGCCCTTCGGCTCCTTGCCGTGGTGGTCGCCCGTCCATTCGACGAAGACCTGCTGTATTCCAAACCCGACCGGGGTAT
>CAZUTN010000038.1:0-10393 GCA_964623365.1 uncultured Candidatus Bathyarchaeia archaeon | reverse complement strand
GAGTGCCTAGCATGCAACGAGAATCCCGCAAGATAGATTAACGCCATGGCCGTTCAGCGGATGTCGCGAGAGAAATGGTGGGACAGCCCTTACAGGTGGGAGACAAGGCAGTTCTGGAACGTCAGCATCTCCAGCAACTGTTTGATGTGTTGAGCAAGAGGGGCTATCGAGTCCTCGGGCCCACTGTCCGTGACCGTGCTATTGTCTGCGACGAGTTGGGCTCGGTCGCCGATTTGCCGGCCGGCTGGACTGACGAGCAAGACGGCGGCGTGTATCGCCTCAAGAGACGCGCCGACGGAGCACTATTCGGCTACGCTGTAGGCCCCCATTCGTGGAAGAAGTTCCTCCTCCTGCCGCAGATGCGTCTGTGGGAGGCGAAGAGCGATGGTCGCGAGTTCAAAGTTCTTGCAGGGAACGAGGAAGCGCCCAAGTTGGCATTCATTGGAGTCAGGTCATGCGATCTACACGCGATCGCCACTCAAGACAAAGTCTTCATGGATGGGGAATACATTGACCCGTCTTACAAGTCGCGGCGTCAGAATGTTTTTGTGGTCGCGGTTAACTGCGGCCAAGCCGGCGGGACGTGTTTCTGCGCATCGATGGAGAGTGGGCCGAAAGCCACTTCCGGCTTTGACCTAGCTCTGACCGAAGTCGTGGACGTGGATCAACATTACTTCCTGCTGGAAGTCGGCACGGAGCTGGGATCGCATATTCTTCGCGAGCTCTCGACTAGAGAAGCCCGTGAAGATGAGAAGCAGACCGCTGAAAACGTTGTGGCGAACTGTTCTAGGGAGATGGGGAGGAGCATGGACAGAAGAGGAATCAAAGAGTTGCTCTATCGCAACTATGAGAACCCGCGTTGGGAGGATGTTGCCGGTCGCTGTCTGACGTGCGGCAACTGTGCGATGGTCTGTCCGACCTGTTTTTGCACGACCGTGGAGGACTTCACCGACCTGTCGGGCGAGCAGGCAGAGCGTCGGCGGAGGATGGATGTGTGTTTCACGATGGATTTCTCGTACATTCACGGTGGTAGTATCCGATCCTCACCAAGAGCCCGCTATCGCCAATGGATGACCCATAAACTGGCGACCTGGATTGACCAGTTCGGGGTCTCAGGCTGCGTCGGATGCGGGCGGTGCATCACTTGGTGCCCAGTTGCCATAGACATAACCGAGGAGGCGCGTGTTATTCGAGAAAGTGAATCAAGGCGTCGGGAGGTCACTTGCAGGGAGGAATGATCATGCAGACGCTTGAACCTATCTTATCAGAGCATCCGTTCTTGAAAGGGCTCAAGCCGGAGTACCTCAAGCTCCTCGTCGGATGTGCGTCGAATGTTCGCTTCAACGCGGGTCAGCACCTCTTCCGCGAGGGTGAAGAAGCCAACCAGTTCTACATGATTCGCCGAGGGAAGGTAGCGCTGGAGATATTTGCCCCCGAACGTGGCCCCATCACCGTTCAGACAGTTGGAGAAGGCGATGTTCTCGGTTGGTCATGGCTCATCCCACCATACCGTTGGCGTTTCGACGCCCGGGCTCTGGAACTTACGCAAGCCATCGCCCTCGATGGCAAATGCCTTCGCACCAAATCTGAAGAGGACCATGCCCTAGGTTATGAGCTACTGAAACGCTTCTCCAGCATCATCGTCGAACGGCTTGAGGCAACAAGGTTGCAGCTTCTCGACATCTACCACGCCCGTCATTGAAGACCAAGAGATGCTAGACGAATGTGTTCGGACGCGATGCTGACGCACGTCTATCGCGTCGAGCGAGTGCGACACGAAACCCACGATACGTTCACGCTTGAACTAACACCGAGAAACAGTTCAGAGTCCACCTCATTTGCTCCCGGGCAGTTCAACATGCTCTACGTTTTTGGCGTAGGCGAAGTCCCGATTTCCATCAGCGGCGACCCCACAAAGCCGAAGACGCTTGCTCATACGACACGAGCGGTCGGGCCCGTGACCAAGGCGATGCGCAAACTGAAGCGACATGATGAACTTGGCGTGCGGGGTCCCTTCGGAACCAGTTGGCCTGTTGAGGAAGCAAAGGGGTTCGACGTTGTCATTGTCGCAGGAGGAATCGGAATGGCGCCCTTGCGTCCGGCATTGTACCAGCTACTTTCGCACAGGCGAGAGTATGGCAAGGTGTGTCTCCTTTACGGCGCTCGCAGTCCTACGGACCTCCTCTATCAACGAGAAATTGAACAATTGCGAGGAAGCTCCGATGTCCAAGTTGACATCACAGTCGATCGAGCGCTGCGCTGGTGGAGCGGTAATGTTGGTGTTGTTACCACACTCATCCCAAAGGCGATCTTTGACCCAACTGGCACGATAGCACTGGTCTGCGGGCCCGAGATCATGATGAGATTCACGATAGCGGAACTCCAGAAACGGGGGGTACGGGAAGAGAACATCTACATTTCAATGGAACGCAACATGAAGTGCGGCGTCGGCTTCTGTGGACACTGCCAATTCGGGCCGTTCTTCATCTGCAAAGACGGCCCCGTCTTTCGATACGATCGCGTCAAAGAATGGCTTCGAAAAGGGGAGATTTGAGATAGCCCCGAAACGCAAGCCAAGACTAGCTGTCTGGAAGTTCGCCTCGTGTGATGGCTGCCAGCTGAGCATCCTTGACTGCGAGGACGAACTGCTCAGCATTGCAGATGCGGTGGACATCGCATATTTTCCGGAAGCCTCTAGAGCCATGGCGAAGGGTCCCTACGACCTTTCACTTGTCGAAGGTTCCATCACTACGCCGCACGACGATGCGCGCATTCAACGAGTTCGCCACGCATCGAAACTTCTGGTCACTATTGGGGCGTGTGCAACCGCCGGAGGCATACAAGCTCTTCGCAACTTCAAGGACGTGAAGGAGTTCACTTCCATAGTGTACGCTACACCTGAATACGTTGAGACCTTGGGCAAGTCAACGCCCATTTCCGATCACGTTCAAGTCGATTTCCAACTGTGGGGATGTCCAGTCAACAAGCAGCAGCTCGTCGAAGTCCTCAGCGCTTTCTTGAATGGACGCAAACCAAACACCCCTTCGCACAGTGTTTGCATGACGTGCAAATTGCGCGGAATTGTGTGCGTGATGGTTGCTCATGGCACACCGTGTCTTGGACCCGTAACCCATGATGGGTGTGGTGCGCTTTGCCCATCGTATGACCGCGGTTGTTACGGGTGCTTCGGTCCCAAGGAGACTCCGAACACGCGTTCATTGAGCAGCTGGTGGAGCCGCCTCGGCGTGAAGGAGCAGGACCTGATGCGTGCCTTTCGTGGATTCAACGCGTACGCGGAGCCGTTCCGCAGGGAGAGTGAAGCCCATGAAAAGTAGAACGATAAAGGTAGATTATCTCGCCCGCGTCGAAGGGGAAGGCGCTATTCACGTGAAGGTAAAGGACAACAGGGTTGCAGATGTGAAGCTGAACATCTTCGAGCCCCCACGGCTATTCGAAGCTTTCTTGCGCGGACGCAGCTTCACTGAAGCCCCGGACATAACTGCCCGCATATGCGGCATCTGCCCGATCGCCTATCAGATGAGTGCGGTCCATGCGATGGAGGATGCGCTTGGAGTCAAGGTTGAAGGACAACTGCGTGCGTTGCGCAGGCTCGTCTACTGTGGTGAATGGATCGAGAGCCACGCACTGCATGTCTACATGCTGCACGCTCCCGACTTCCTTGGCTACCCCGACGCGATCCAGATGGCGAAAGACCATCTCGACATAGTCAAGCGCGCCCTTCAGTTGAAGAAGATAGGCAACGAGCTTGTCGCCTTGCTTGGGGGCAGAGAGATACATCCCATCAATGTACGGGTCGGAGGATTCTACAAGGTACCAGCGAAAAGTCAACTCGCTTCGTTCGCGCCGCGCCTGGAATGGGCGCGAGATGCAGCCGTGGAAACCGTCAGATGGGTAGGGACATTTCGCTTCCCCAAGTTTGAGCAAGACTATGAGTTTGTCGCACTTCGCCATCCGGACGAATATCCTTTGAATGAGGGTCAACTGGTCTCAAACAGAGGTTTGAACATTCCAATACGCGACTACGAGAGCCACTTCCTCGAAGAGCATGTGCCCTATTCCAGTGCGCTACATTCTGTTCTCAAGGAACGCGGGACATACTTCGTCGGTCCTCTTGCACGCTACAATCTGAACTTTGACTGTCTGACTCCACTGGCGCAAGAAGCAGCACGCTCTGCTGGGCTCGGACCGGAGTGCCGCAATCCGTTCAAAGGCATCATCGCGCGCAGCGTGGAAATCGTGTACGCCTGCGACGAAGCCCTGCGTATCATCAGTGAGTACGAGATGCCTGAGAAGCCCGCTGTGGAGGTTCAGCCGCGTGCGTCAAGGGGCTACGGCTGCACGGAGGCGCCGCGTGGTGTTCTGTACCATCGTTACCGAATTGACGACAACGGGACTATTCTCGACGCGAAGATCGTTCCTCCGACGTCTCAGAATCAGAAAGCGATCGAGAGTGATCTTCGGGCTTTCGTGTCGAAGAATCTGAAGCTTTCGCAAGAGAAGCTGACTTGGCAGTGCGAGCAGGCTGTGCGCAACTACGACCCGTGCATCTCTTGCTCCACACATTCATTGAAGCTTGTTCTCGAGCGGGAGAAAAGCACCTAAACGCGATCTTGGCAAAGAGATCTTGCATCCCTATTGTCGGTGTAGGCAACCAGCATCGAAGCGACGATACTGTGGGCTCTCTCATCAGCCGTCGCTTGATGGAGCTGAGACTGAGCGCCGTGACAGTGATTGAACAGGGTGGAGAAGGCGTAGGCATAATCGAGTGATGGCGAGACGCTGATTTCGTTGTCCTTGTCGACGCCGTCTCCTGCGGCCACAAACCGGGCACCATTCACCGTCTTGATGCAAAGTACAGCGAATCTCGGGAGGTTTCTTCCGTTGCTCAACCCACGCCCTCAGCGTTAGCGAAGCGGTCGAGCTTGCGCAGACTAAAACAACTTCTTCGAGTAGTCATCTGTCGGATTGAGGGAAGAGGCTTCGAGGCAGGCAGGGGGCTATCCTCGGAGGTTGAGAAGGTGGTGCGAGAAGCAAGGAAGCTCATTCTTCGAGAGATAGCCGAGGTTTGGGGACAGCGGTGTACCGTCTTCGGAACATTCATATACCTGAAGCGCGGTACTGCACGAAGACGGCGGCATGCCTGTCCTCGAACTAAGCCCATCGGGCCCGAGGCAGATCATGTCGCCGATCAACAGTCGGGTGAACAATGTGACGAAATGCGCGAGATGTGGACTAGACATCGAGAGGCCAATGAAGGAATGGGACATGCAGCCCAGAGACGGCAGGGGTCCAGCTCTACACGTGAAACACTATGCCTGTCCGCAGTGTGGAAAGAAGTTCAGGGTCGCAGACAAGCTCGCCGGAGCCTAGTGTGACTCTGAAACTCTACCCTTTTTTCTTATCTCGCGTTCCAACGGCGGTCTGGTTTGGCGCTGTTTCTCTTTCCGCAGCTTTGTCCACTTGATGAACTGCCGAGACGGCGGATCCTCACGGTAGAGCGTCGTGCGGTTCGCCTCAAGCAGTTGCGGTCGCTCGTGAACGTACTCCGCCGCAGTCATTATCGAGCCGCCGACGGACCTCACGCTCGCAGACATCGCAGACAGTTCTCGGACAGAGTCTTGGGCTCTTAGCAAATGATGATCGACAATCACGAGAGGCGTCTTTCTGGCAATGGTCTCGAGGTTCTCCATGGCTCTTCTGATGGACTCCGCCGGGACTCTCACTCCAGAGAGATACGTTGGCGGGCCGCCAATAATGACCGTTGAAGGCCCTTCGTCGAGAATGAATTGAAGCGCCGACTCTGACATCGGTCCTTGGATATCCGATGCATGAATGATTTTCTCTGAATGTGACTCCACCACAGTTGCTAGAACCGACCCCAACTCATTGACATTCTCTCCATGCGGCAAAGGGGTTGAGAATCTCACTCTCGTGTCTCCATACTCAAACCTTCTACCATCAGCGACTATCGTCTCGCACCCGATCTTCCGGCAGAAGCTCTGGAAGATCCATCCTCGCCTTCTTTGACTGACGTTTATTGACGACCTCGTGTCCTTCACCATCACGGTCTTCCCGCGATAGATCGCTCCTGCTTCGCGTGCGCTACTTGCGAGCCACGTTGTGTCAGTGAAGTTGGGAGTGAAGTGGTCATGATGATAGTGAGAAACGACTAGGATATCGGCGATTGTCGCGTACTTGCGGATCCTTTCACGAGAGTCCTTCAAGGCCTCATATTCTCTAGGGTGGGGCAGCAGACGAAAGCGCGGCCCTAGCGCGACACCCGGATCGATGAGAATCTTGACGTCGGGAGTCTCGACGTATGTGCACATGGACCGGACGCCGAGGCTTTCGAACGCGATCGGCGTGAAGCGTATCAGGGGCACGTTCTCTCAGTCCATGGCCACGACGCTTTCCAGACATGCACCGCGATAGTCACTGTCGGAGGATATCCCTCGACGCCACGTTGCGAGCTAGCGATGGCTGGGGTAGCATTCGGAGAAGATGTTCTGAACGTATTCCTCGTCTGAGGTAGTAGGCGTTGTTCTCTAGCTTCTTCTTCGCCACGAGTTTGATGAGCAGTTCGAGGCTTGATCGGGTTGTGCCGAAAGGACGCGCCTCGACTACATTTGCCTTTCTGGCTCTCTCGAAGAGGCTCTCACCGACTTCGGTTCGCACTATCACGGTGTTCCATCCGTCCGGGGATCCGATCCCGCCGACGGAGATGTCGGCAAACTCGGAAGTGTAGTCAATACAGTACCTGCATGGAGCGCTCACGTACTCGTCCAGTTCCTTAACCGGAACATCGACGACGATCTCAGGGCCAGCATAGGCTCTGAACCTTCCGTGCTTTATGACGGTCTTAGTGATTCTCCACGGGTCTACACCCTGTTTCGTTTGAATGAGCTCTCCCACAAGCCTGTCGTAGTAGAAGACCTTCGAGCAAAACAGTCCGATAGTGAGAACTGGCCTCCCTCCAGCTATGCCTGACCCCCCGAACTTGTGAGTTCCCCGAAGCGAGGTGCGCATCCGCCAGAGTCCTTGAAGCTCGCAAGGCAGAGCTACTATCCCGATCCTCCCGTCCGGGAACGAAGCCGCAGCATCTGAGAGCCCTCCAAGAACGCCGCCGTGAGTGTACTTTGAACCAGCCGTACCGATCAGGTCTTTCGTCGTCGAACCAATGATGGGGACAGCTTTCATGGGCGTTCCACTAGCAAGCACGAAGGCAGAGTTCGAGTTGGCTAGGCCCATCGTGACGAAAGAGTTCACGAGCCCGGTCTCAAGCGCGTGCGCTAGAAGTGCAGTCGATGTGCCGCCATCTTGCCCCGGAATCCGGTACTCTTCAGCCACGGCCCGGGCCGAGTACGTCGCCTTGTGTATCCCGAGCGTCTCTTCCTCAGCCATTCTAGTCCTGCCATGAATCAAATGTTCTATCTCGTCCAGCGGCAGTTCGAGACGAGGGCAGCTGTAGTAGCAGACTTGGCATGCAGCGCACGGTCCCACAATGACCGGTTCCTCCTTTGCCCCGACATACAGCACATTCACTGGGCACGCGGCTACGCAAGCGCCACACATCATACAGTGACCTGCGCGGACGACCTCTTGCCAAAGGTGGCCCCAGATCTTCGCATTCTTGGACGGTGACCAGCCCGTCTTCTCTTCACCCGGTGGGAATTGAGTTTCGTGGAAGTCGAGCATATCAAGTTGACCCTGCTGCCACCGATGTCTGACGATCTCGGCAACGGCGTTCACGTTCGATCTGAAACGCAAAACCGAAATCCTCCTTCTGCAATCTTGATATGCGCGGGCGATGACGACTCTGGCCCATTTGACTGAATGAAATCGATCTTGAGTGCGCGAGCCCGCTTTCCAGCTCTCCTTGGCAGGGGCCTTGTTCCCGATAGGAATCATGATATCTGCTCGAGTCTTCACCTGAGGCGAGTGGCGTGGAGCACGGGGGAAGACACGCTGTGGCAGACAAACCCTTCCAAACGGGGAAAGTGACCCCGGATCTGTTGTCTCGGATCGTTTTCAAGCGCACGGGGGCGCCCAATCGCAGAATGCTGCTTGGCCCTGCACTGGGGGAGGACGCGGCAATAGTTCGCGTCCGAGGGAAGCTCCTAGTGCTGACTACCGATCCAATCACGGGTGCTCAGGAGAACGCCGGTTGGCTGTCCGTTCACGTGAACGCCAATGACGTCGCAACGCGCGGAGCTAGGCCAGTTTGGTTTCTCTGTTGCCTGCTACTTCCAGAGCGATCGGACGCTCGCCTTCTCGAGCGGATCATGGATCAGGTGGATGAGGCGGCGCGTGAAATATCCGTCACAGTTGCAGGAGGGCACTCGGAGATCACGCCGGGCCTGAATCGGCCCATAATCGTGGGTTCAATGATAGGCGAGGCGGCGTCCGGCAAGTACGTGACTACTTCAGACGCCAAGCCAGGGGACGAGGTCATACTGACCAAAACCGCCGGCCTAGAAGGGACGGCGGTTCTCGCATGCGACTTGGAAGAGAAACTGGCAGGTTCGCTCGGGACAGACACTGTTCAACGCGCGAAGGCCTTCTCAAGGCGGATCAGTGTGGTCAAAGAGGCTACGGTTGCCAATAGAATGGGCGGCGTTGATGCCATGCATGATCCGACAGAGGGAGGCATCATCTGCGGCCTATGGGAACTGGCGCAAGCCTCGAGGACCGGCATATTGGTGGAAGAGTCGAAGATCGCGATCGCATCCGAGACGGAGGCCGTCTGTCGTGTCCTAGGAATCGATCCCTTGCGGGTATTGAGCTCCGGGGCGCTGCTGATCGCAGCAAGACCAAGAAGCGCCGATCGTATCGTCAGGTCACTGAAGCAACATGGTGTCGATGCGTGTGTGATCGGAGAAATGACGCGGTTTGAGGATGGTCGGACACTCATTATGCGTGACGGCGGTCAAGTGAAACTTGAGGCGCCACCGCGCGACGAACTCTACAAGGTTCTAGACGAGTCGAGAGCGCCGTTCAGGTAGTTTCCGTCGACCCTCAGTTTCACTTGGCTCTCAGGTTTTTATCGAATTCGCGTGCACAACAGATAAGATTCAGCAGGGCACGTTAAGTCATGAAGAACGTAGGGGTCCTTGAACAGTTGCCTTCAGACATCGTGAAGGAGATCCTATCGAGGCCAACGGTCTTCCGCGACGAAGGGCCCCTCTCACTTGAGTACGTACCATCCCGCCTTCCTCATCGAGAGGACAAACTGCGCTTCCTCGTACAACTTTTCAGATTTGTCATCGAAAAACCCGGTTCAATGAGTCAACGCGTGTTGATAACAGGTGATGTAGGAACCGGGAAGACCGTTCTATGTCAGCGTTTCGGTCTCGACATCACAAAGGCTGCAAAGAATCGCAAGATCAACCTACACTACATTCACGTGAATTGCAGAGAAAACAAGGGCAGCCTCTTCCTCATAATGAAACGTACCATTGAGAAGCTGTCGCCCGAGTTTCCGAAACGTGGCTTCGCACCAGAGGAACTCCTTCAAGTTCTAATGGATATGCTTGATGATCAGAATGCTCACCTTATCTTGGCCCTTGACGAGCTTGAAAGCCTGATTCAGACGGAGGGTTCCGCACCGATCTACACCTTAACGAGGATCCAAGAGGAACGCCCAGGCGCGCCCTTGCGTCTTTCTCTGATCTGCATTCTCCGAGAACCCGGATACCTCGACAAACTCGACCCGAGCACCATTGGAACTCTACAGCACAACTTCGTGAGGCTTGAGAAATACTCCGCAGATCAGCTCCAAGCCATCCTCTCTGACCGTGTCGAGCTCGCTTTCAAAGAAGGGACTGTGCCGGAAGAAACTACTGCTTTCTTGGCAGATGTCGCGGGCTCATCTGGAGATGCCCGCTACGCTATTGAGTTGATCTGGAGGGCCGGGAAATACGCGGATTCGGAGAATTCACGTATAGTCTCCGCCGAGTATGTCAGGAAGGCGATTGCGAGCGTCTATCCAGCCATGAGGACCGACTACGTAGCTGCTCTCTCCATCCATGAGAAGCTGCTACTGCTTGCCCTCTCTCGACTACTTATCGAAAGAGACACCGCATACGTCAGCATGGGGGAAGTAGAACGTGAATACCAAGCGGCCTGTGATGAGTTCAACGAGGAACCGCGACAACACACACAATTGTGGAAGTATGTCCGCGCGCTCAGCTCCATCGGCGTAGTCTCCGCCCAGAAGTCTGGTGAAGGCATGCGTGGTAGGACTACCCTGCTTGGATTCGCTCAAGTTCCCGCGTCCGCAATGCAGGAAAGTCTAGAAGCAGCCCTCGAAACCGTTCGAAAGCCGTCGAGGAAGCACGGCTGAAGCAAAGTCGCGTTCACCCGTCCATCTGTG
>CAZUTN010000037.1:0-10608 GCA_964623365.1 uncultured Candidatus Bathyarchaeia archaeon | reverse complement strand
TCTACGCTGACTCGGCTCCGTGCAAGGATGACCTTGCTTTCACGCGTGGTCTTCGCGTAACCCAACAAGTCTCTCATCAGACTCGCGAGGGGAACGCACGCTCTCTGCGGGTGAGGGCCGGGGCTTGGCTTGACCGCCCAATGCAACTCCTTGGGATGAATTGGCCAATAGCGGGGAGCTTTCTCCCTTTTCAGGTGTCTCCTTCCGCCTTTCTTTCCCATCTCACTCGGCCTCGCTCTTCACGGCCTTGGTTTTCGCCTCTTTCAGGGAGTCTGCTCGCCACTTGTCGTCGAGGTTGAGTTTCGTTATCATGACTTTCGTACAGTGCACAGAGACCTTCTGCGACGTACCGGCGACGTTTTCTCGGGTGACTCCTTCCACGAACAGTCTTTGTCGGCCCGCATCGATGTCGGATACTTTGCCCTCTACTCCAGAGAAGTCTCCCCGGGTGATGCGCACCGTGTCGCCGGTTCTCACAGGAGTCGATCTTCTCGCGTACGTTGTTCTAAGCTCAGTAGAGAGCCGCGCCGCGAGGAGCTTGCGCCTCTTCCAGCTATGCGCGGTGTAGCGCATTCGCCTTTGCTTGCTGGGTCGGGCCGAGGAACTTCCGCGCATCGATTGTCACACTACTATGCTCGCGACGTTGGCAACTCTCGGCCATCTCTCCGCCGCCTCTCGCGCGACTGGCCCTCTGATCTCGGTTCCCTTGAGCTCGCCCTCCGGCGTCATGATCACCGCGGCGTTGTCTTCGAACTGAATCCTAACGCCGTCAGGCCGATTGAACGGTCTCCTTTGACGTATCACCACGGCCGGGAACATTTGGCGCCTAAGCTCGGGAGTGCCCTTTGACACAGAGACCACGATCATGTCGCCGACGCAGGCCGACGGAACGCGTCTGAGTCGGCCTCTGTAGCCCATGACATTGATGACCTTCAACTGTTTGGCGCCGGTGTTGTCCGCGCAAAAGATCCTACTGCCCGTTGGCAATCCGCGCTCAACGTGCGGTCTGTACTCTATCATCCCTTTTGCGCTGACCGCTCTAGTTCTCGGCGCTGGCAAACTAAGTCGCTCCGAAGTTTCCGCAAAGAGACAGTCTATTCTTCTTTAATGTTTTGATGGCGAATGGCCTAGGTGCTCGGCGAGATCTTCTCGATCGCAACGAACGAAACCTCCTTGCTGACTGGTCTGCACTCGACTATCCTCACGCGATCACCAGCTTTCAACTCGAGGCATGGTGGGCTGTGCGCAAGGATTCTGCTGCGGCGGCGCTCGTAGCGCATGTACTTCCTTGAGTAGTGCAGGTGTCCTCTCTCGACCGTAACAGTGCCACTCATCTTGGTGCTGACCACTTTCCCGTCAATGATCTTTCCCCTTACTGGAAGAGTGCCGTGATACGGGCAGTTCGGGTCTTCGCAACTCTTCTGGGGCGGCTTTGCGCCAGCTCCTATGTCTTGCATCACCATCTCCTCGGCCTCGCTTTCATCCGGTTCTCAGGTCTCCCGACCAGTCTTGCTCCTTCAACTTCCAAAATCGAACCATCAGGCAAGTTCAACCTGAACACCACGACCTCCTTTGGGATGACTTTCACGCCTTTCCTAGTGCTGAGCTTCACGGTGTTCCTAGTCTCATCGATGATCCGTCCACGGGTGCCTGCGAGGAACGGATTCGAACTTCTCGCAACCATAGCCCTCAGTCCTATCAACTCGTGCCTCAAGATGTTCTCCGGTCTGATCGGCATTACTCCTTCACGGGCGCCCTTGTCGCCTTTGCCCCCGCAGTCAGAAGCCTCGCAATCGTCTTCCGCAATTCCCTAATTCGAGCTGGGTTCTCGATTCGACCGCCAGATTCGACCGTAGTGCGCATCTTGGCAAGTTCAGTTCTAAGCTCCTCGAGCTTCTTCTGCCTCTCTTCTGGCAGAAGCTGAGAGATCTCACGCTTCCTCAGTATCGGCAACTTTCTCTCCCTCCTCAGTCTCTGCTTGAGCTTCTGTTCTCGTTTCTGGGGGTCTTTCGGGCACCGGCTCTCCCGGCGGCTTGATCTCAGGCTTGTCGGGGAAGTTCGCTCCGGGTGGCAGGATACGCACGGCGACGCCTAATAGTCCCTGCTTCAACTGGACGTCAATTACCGCGGACTTGACCTGTTTGAGCACAGGGTCACCCACGCTGGGAAGATAACCGTCCTTGTACCTTTCATACCTGGCTCTCTCTGTGGTCAGCTTTCCACGAATTGTAATCTCCGCTCCCAACGCGCCCGCCCCCATCACGCGTTGAAGTGCCCAGTAAGCAGTCCTCCTGAAGTGTATCCCACGCTGTAGCCCGTTAGCGACTTGAGAGGCAACCACCATAGGATCTAGGTCAGGCACTTCGATGGCGGCCACTGAGACCTGCGGGTTCTCCATACCAAATGTTTGCTCGAAGACCTGCGTTAGATCACGAATGCTCTGACCGCGTCTTCCTATCACCATGCCCGGTTTCGCCGCGTAGATGACAACCCTCGTCCCGAGTGGAGTCTTCGTCATCTCGACCTTGCTGTAGCCGGCTTTCTTGAGCTCTCCAGCCAAGTAAGAGTCGATCTCAGCCTTCTTCATGTTGTCACGTACGAAGTACTTGTGAACGGACATCAGGCTTGCGCCTCGTAACCAACCAACTCAATATGCGTGAGGACGTTGAAAGACGGGCTCGATCTCCCATATGCGCGCGGAATGTACTTCCTAAGCTTCATTCCTCGTTGACTTGCCGCGTGTATTATCCTCAGCCTGTCAATGTCCAGGCCTTTGTATTCAGCGTTGGATTGCAGCTCCTCAAGTAATCCTAGGATCTTCGTGGCCGCCTTGATGGGATACCGGCCTGCATGCCACCGTTCGGAATGGCTCTTGTGTGGCACCTCTTTCTTGTAACGCCGGTACGCGATGGGGCGCTTCTTAGACGCGACAGCTTCGAGGAGTTCTTTTGCCTCCTCAAGCCGCATCCCCTTGATGGTCCGGCAAATCTCAGTCGCCGCCTTGGGGGAGATGCGTAGCTCGCGTCCCGAGCACCTCACAGACCGTTCTGGGTCTATCTCCTTGACTGAATACGCCCATTGCGGCATGCCATTTTCGCCAGCTTCTCCGAACGCATGGACGGAGCGCCATAAAAACCAATAGCTTTCTTGCGACCACCCTGAAGGTTTCCGCCCAGGATGATTCTGTTCAGGCAACGATTTTTACGTCGCGTTTCCCTCACCGGGTGCTTCGATCGAGGTTAGCCTGGCCTTGGCTGCCGGAGCAGAGGACGCGCGGGTTATCGAGGCGGAAGTGAAGGGAACCACCCTTCGTGTGTACTGGGAGGTTTTCAAGTCCCCCCGCCCAATCGGCGTTAGAGAGGTGCAACGACTGATTCGGTTTTCTAGCCCGAGTACGGCACTATATCATTTGGAGAAACTCCGCGAACTCGGGGTCGCGCGCAAAGACGAGCATGGCCGTTACGAAGTGGTCGAGGAAATAAGACCGAGTCAGTTCCGTATGTTCCTTCGAATCGGCAGAATCATTCTGCCTCGTTTCGTCTTCTACGCGGTCTTCTTCGTGGGTGCGGTTGTGATGTACCTGGTCCAGTCGATGCTTGCGGGGTCGGAGATCAACGTGATGGCTTTGATCTTCGGCTCAAGCGCAGCCCTTGTCTGCGTCTATGAGGCGATCAGGATCTGGAGAGACAAAATACTATGACGATACTGAGGCGTCCTGTGGCGTTCCAAACTCTAGACTTATGTCAAGAACGCGACGGCAAACTCTAGGAGGGCTCAGCCACGAGAAAGGAGCTGACATCGGTGGTCGTCGCGCTGGCGCTGGCGTTCCTCGCTGTGCAAAGCGCGAGCATACTGCAGAGCCCTCCAGTAGCTCCTGTGGCGAAGGGAGAGTTTGCAACGGAGCAGGATGCGCGCACGCAGGCGGGTCAGCCTTCTCCGAGTTCATGGGCCGAGCTGCTGTCAGTAGCTGTCTTCGTGCCGCTGGCAATAGCTGCGGTCTGTTATCTGTCTGTCAGGAGAGCCATCTCGTAGATCTAGCGTTACTATAGCTCGCCTGCACGAAACTTCAGAAAGAGCGGAGACTTGCGTCTTCTACTTGAGAGGCACGTACATGGAGCTTCTCGATGCTCCGATGCCTGGGGTCCCGTGAACGACCTTCTTGTTTGTCATAACGAACTCTCCCAAGTAGTGCCCGATCATTTCCGGCTTGACAGTGAGAGAGCTGAACTCTTTGCCGCTGTGAACCAGCAGGGTTCTTCCCACCATCTCCGGAAGAACTATCATGTCCCTGCAGTGAGTCTTCACAGGTTTCCCAGCTTCCTTTGCCGATGTCCGGATTTGTTCCAAGAGTATCCTCTGTTCGTCCGTCAGCCCTTTCGTCAGCGATCGTCTTTGACGAGCCGGGAGCAACTTGATGAATTCGTCCATAGACATTTGTTGAAGGTCGCTGACGGTGTGGCCGCGATACGTGAACTCTTTTGGCATTTTTCAATCACTGCCTGAAGTGCGATCGACTTTGGTCATCCAAGAGAAAAGACTTTCTACAATATGCCCAGTCTAACAGCCAGATCTGAAGCCTTGTAGTCTGGGGCAAGCTTGACAAACGCTTTCTTGCGCCCCTCTGGCGTTAGAACAGAGTTTACTCGGTCAACCTTGACCTCGTACAGCTCTTCAACGGCTCGGCGAATGTCATTCTTCGACGCATCCTCGTCAACGATGAAGGTGATCTTGTTTTCAGCTTCAATGAGGGTGACGGCGTCTTCAGAGATGAGTGGATATCTGATCACTTCTTGAATGCTCTTTCTCGGCATTCTAGTTCCCTCGCTTGGCGTACCGCACCTCAACGAATTCGAGAGCGGACTTCGTCCACACGGTAAGCCTACCGGGATGGGTGCCAGGAGCGAGATCCTGCACGCTCAGGCTCGACGCTTCAACGACATCGACTCCGGGCAAATTGCGGGTCGCCTTCCCGACGCCCTCGTCCCTGCTTACGACAAGCAATGGGCCTCGCGGACGCTTCATGCGTCTCCCCCTCAGTGTCCCTCTGCCGGCGCGGATCTTGACGCCTTTGCGTGCTCTCGCAACGTCCTCCCAGACTCCGAGTTCTCCTAGGACCTTCTTCGCCTCGTTCGTGGTCTTTAGCTTCTGCAACTCGTCCGAGACCACTAGTGGTATGCTAACCACTTTCTCGACTTTGTGACCCCTAGACGCAACGAGGTTCTTGGAGGCTGTTGCTGCAATAGCAGACCACAGCGCTAGGAGTCGTTCCTTAGCGTTGATTCGTTTGGCGAGTCTTCGCTGCGGTGAAGGCGGGTGTGTCAACCTGCCCTTGACCGTGCTAGGTGCGAAAGCCGCTTGGCTTGCTCTCGGGAATCTGTCTCCCTTAACCCTCGGGACTCGAGCCAGGTCTCTGCCGACTCCCATCGACTCGGCGGAGGTTCGCTTTCCAGCCATGGGGTTTCTACCCTTCGGCTGATACCTTCGACTCTGAAGAGCAACCACCGCCTTCTGTATCACATCGGGACGAAAAGGCGCCAAGAAGACGGAAGGCAGACTCATGCTCTCGTGCGGTTTGCCGCTAGTGTCGTAGACTTCTACACTCTTGCGGAGAGCTGTCAATGCTTAGCGCCCCTGGGCAGATTCTAGGCTTATGTAGTCGAACTTGGGCGGCGCGGCGGCCACGCCTCCTCTCACTCCGCGGCGTAGAGTTATCGCCCTCCTAGCGGGCCCGGGGACGGTCCCCTTGAGCATTACGTAGTCCGCCTTGATCTCTCCGTACCTGAGAAATCCGCCTTTCGGTGTTACGTCCTTTCCCTCTTGTCCGATCTTGACTACCTGCTTGTTGTACTCGGTCCTCTGATGGAAGCCAGTCTGCCCGGCACGCGGAACTGAGTACATGACATAGTGCGGGTGCCATCCGCCGATCGAGCCGACCTGCCTAACGGTCTTTCTCGATTTGTGTACCTTCTTGCGAATTCCCCACCGTTTCACTGGCCCTTGAATTCCTTTGCCTTTGGTTATGCCGATCACGTCTATCCAGTCGCCTTCCTTGAAGGCGTCAGAGACTTTGATCTCCTTCCCAAGCTGACTTCGGGCGTACTCGAATTGCTCCTTCGTCGTCTCTCCGCCCAGCTTCGCTTCTAGCAGCTCGGGAGTTTTCCTGCCGTGGCGGGCGATCCTAGGCTGAGATGCCATGAGCAGCCTGACCTCGTCTATCTTGTCCAGCGAGGATTCGATCTTCGCCAGCTTCTCGCCATGATTGATCGATTCCGGCAAGGACAAGAGACGCATCAGGTCTTTCGGTGGCTTTTCCATCCACGCTTCGGCGAAGGTCTGAAGTCCCTTCGTCGTCCTCACGTAGGCTCTTAACGCGACGGCGATCATCGGTGGCGCTTCAACGATTGTGATCGGAAAGGAGATCTCCTTTCCATATGTGAGAGAACCTTCTCGATTATCGACTCCCACGGCGAGTCTCATCCCAGCCTTGTATCCGACGAATGCGAGGGGTTTCGTTTCTCGGATGCCGCTGGGCCAGTACCTCACGCGGCCGAGCCATCTTGAGGCTCTCGACCTGGGAAGGTACGCGAGCGATCCTCGTCTTGGAGCGTGAACTTTCCTATGTCCCATTCCAGTTCACCTATTCGCCGATCACATTCAAGACTGTGAGAGCGGAATGAAGGGCTTCCTCGGTTCGTATGGTCTGTGTTCCTTGATCCGGAACAAAGTTCACGGTGAATGTCGCAACCTTGTCAAGTTCCATGCCTTCTTCCTGGATGATCTCGTGCAGTCCTCGTCTTGGCGAGCCGAATGCCAGGAGCACTTTGGAAGCTCCCGTCATGGCTGTCCTCAATTGATCGAGCACTGCGTTCACTCTCTCTCCAAGCCTAGAGGTGGCGATAACCACATCCGGCCTATTCTCTTGGATGAGCCTCCCCAATGGAAGGTTCTTCAACGTAACTCGAAACCCCCAATATATGTCTATCCGGCTCTCTTCGACCAGTTCAGCACTGATCTTGTGGGAGATTCTTTGGATTCTGACGGAAACTCGTGATCCGCGTCGGAGTTTCTCTGGCACCTCCGCGAGTGAGCCTACTCCGATGTCAACTCGACTGTCCTGCGCGTCGGCGTCGACGACGACACCTTCCCTAGTTTGCCCCACCTTCAGATCAGTGATTCTCCCGGAAATCGGATGGTTTGGGATCCGCAGTGGCGGGAGAACTCCAACGAAACGTAGGTCGGGATTCATTCGTATTAGGTGCTTTCTCAAATGTTGAGGGGTTTCCATGTAGCTGAGGACCGAGCTGATGAATCGTCCTTGACGTGCTGCTTCGTCCCTAGTGAGATCAGCGTATATGATGACTTCGTCAACTCTGAAGATTCCGAGCGCACGGCCAAGAAATCCGAGCCGGCTCGTCTTCTCCCTCGGGTGGGGGACATCAGCCACAAGTGAGCTCGGAACCGCGACTGCGAGGTTCCATCGCCTCTTGATCGGAGGCTCGTATCTGAGCCCGATTGCGCGCATATTGTGCATACCAAGGCAAAAGAATGAAGGGGTGGACTCATGTACTTTGCTTGTTTTCTGGCGAAGGCGTCACGCGGCTCTGTAGCTTGTTTGACGTCAGAGGTCGAGGATGTAACGCACCCGGTAGCCTTTGCCAGTGCCCTTCACTTCCATTCGATGGTATGTAACCGCCTTTATCTCCACCTTTGCTGGGTGCCGGCCGCTCTGGAAGAAGCCCCCGCGTGCGTTGGCTACGAGGTGGAAGTTCTCGTTCTGAGTCTCGATCTTCTCCACCTCAAATCCTGAGTAGACCTTTGCGTCGAGATCGAACTTGAGCAGCAGCTGTTCAAGCCAATCGTGAAGGAGCGAGACCTCGTCATGAGCGGTGATGTCAAACCCATCGGTGAACTCTGGTGCAATAGCCGCTGGGTCAGTCATGACATCGAACATGGCGAAGGCGGCGTTCTCAAAGGCAGCATTTAGAGTCGGCGCTTGAACTTCCACGTAGGCGTCAGTCATGTGGCGTAGAAGCTTGTATCGTGGAGGGCTCCGATTGGTCATCGAAAGTCAACAGCATATTCTTCGTCACACGTAAATGGATTCTCGCATTGCGAGCTCTGGTGATCTGGACTCCTGAATAGCCCCCTGCACCGTGCGGCTCGCGATGCAAAGTCTTTAAGGTCATTCGACCTCGATAGGTTCGTCTGATGGTGCCGGGAACGGATGCCGGGATATGGGCGAGTCTCAGATCCCGAAGGCCGAGTGGATTAGCGTCCGATGCTGGTCGGTCTATAGGCGCAGGCCTTGAGTCCGCAAGTATGCGTGCTTGGAGAGCCTGTGGCCCTTTGGGCCTCGGGGGTTCGAATCCCTCTCCCGGCGCCAGAACCTATGGTTGAACCCCTGACGCTGGTTCCGCGGTGCCTCGCTTCAAAGAGGCTCGGGAGAAAGCCTGCGGCGTCCCACATGGGTGAACCACACGCGACAGACATCCACAACTGCAAGCGACGACTCGAACGAGCCATCAAGTTCCTGAAAGCCCACCCAAGAGTCTCAGACCACAACAAGACGCTCGTGATGCAATTCCTCAACGCACATCCCGGCTACGAGTTGGCCACTGCATCTCCAATTCAGCTGATGTCGAGGATCCGTTCGTAGTCGCCACAGTAGAGTCGACTCGGTTCTCCCTTCCCCTAGGAACGGCAGATTCAAAGCACAGTTTTTGCGTCAGAGAACTCACCGAACTGAGGAGCAAAAGGAGAAAGTGCCCCCGGAGATTGGAGAACGATACAGGGAACTTGCAGAGAGCATCAGCGACGTATTCTTCGCGATGGACAGAGACCTCAGATACACGTACTGGAACAAGGCCTCCGAAGAGCTCACAGGGATTTCGGCGAAAGACGCTGTCGGGAAGTCCCTCTATGCGCTCTTTCCCGACGTGAAAGGTACGAAAGCTGAACAGACGTACCTACAGGTGCTGACAACGCGGCAACCGCGCAGCACCGTCGAGGAATACAAAGTCAGAGGCGAGAACCGCGTCTTCGAGATCAGCGCCTACGCCACGCATGAAGGTCTCTCCGCGTTCGTCAAGGACGTCACTGAGCGCAAGCAGATGGAGGAGGCGCTGAAGCGTAGCGAAGAACGACTTCGAGCGTGCATCGAGGATGCTCAGGATCTCATCTTCACCTTGGACATGTCAGGCAGGGTAACATCGGTGAATCGGGCGGTTTGCGACGCAACTGGTTACACCGCCAAAGAACTGCTGGGCAAGTACCCACTCGAATACATTGTCCCAGAACACAGAGTCGCTGTCGAAACGGCGCTTAAGGAGATCTTGAATGGAAAGGATGTTCGTCGACTTGAAGTCGAGTCCTTGTCAAAGGATGGCAAACGCGTCTGTCTCGAGGTCCGGGGTTGGCCTATTCTTGAGCACGGACGCCCCGTAGAGAGCTTCTACATAGCCCGCGACGTAACCGCGCGCAAGAGAGCCGAGGAAGCGCTGCGGGATAGTGAGGAGCGTTTCAGGCTTCTATTTGAGCAGGCTCCAGTAGGTATTGGGACCGCATCTCCTGACGGGAAGGTTCTCTCTGCTAACAGAGTCATGGAGGAGATCACCGGATACTCGGCCGAAGAACTGAGAAGAATCAACCTCGCCGATACGTACGAGAATCCGGAAGACAGAAGAGTACTGCTTGAAGCGCTCAGACAACGCGGTAGGGTGAGCAACCATCTCGTGCGACTCAAGCGTAAGGACGGGACCCCGTATGATGCTCTCCTGAACATGTCGATGATTCATCACGACGGCGAGATGATCTTTCAAACAACATGCATCGACATCACAGAACGCAAGCGGGCTGAGGAAGCGCTTCGTGAGAGCGAAAGGAAGTACCGCGAATTGGTTGAGTCTGCTCAAGAGGGCATCTGGACGATCGACAAAGACGCCTACACAACCTTCGTCAATCCCAAGATGGCGGACATGCTCGGCTACACGCGAGACGAAATGGTTGGAAAGCATCTGTTCTCATTCATGGACGAAGAAGGTGTAGAGAAAGCGAAACGTAACCTAGAGCGCCGAAGGCAAGGAATCATCGAGCAGCATGATTTCGAATTCCTCCGCAAAGACGGAACTCGCATCTACACGAGTCTGGAAACGAATCCTATCACGGACGAACGAGGAAACTACGTCGGAGCGCTTGCGCTTGTAGCGGATATCACTAAGCGAAGACAGATGGAAGAGAAAGTCAAGGAGTACTCTCAAAGGCTGGAGCAAATGGTTGAGGAGCGGACAAGGAAGCTGGTCGACAGCGAGAAGAAATATCGTTCGCTTGTTGAGAATATTCCGGATGTCACATGGACGACAGACCGGGAAGGCCGTACAGTATTCATTAGCCCCAATGTGGCAAAAGTGTACGGATACACTCCAGAAGAGATCTACGAGTCAGGCGATAGGCTCTTGCTTGGGAGAATCCATCCCGACGACGTTGGACGAGTGATGGAAACCGCTGAGGAGCTTTTCGCGCGAAACAAGACGTTTGACATTGAATACAGAATCCAGCGGAAGGATGGGAAATGGATTTGGCTACACGACAGAGCTGTCACCACCTACGAAA
>CAZUTN010000036.1:6546-11104 GCA_964623365.1 uncultured Candidatus Bathyarchaeia archaeon | reverse complement strand
TTGTCTGCCCGCAAGGCAATGTTCCAGAAGGCACAAGGTGTGAAAAGGGTTGGCGCTGCCTGCAAGTTGAGGGTCCTCTGGACTTGTCTGCTACCGGAATCTTGGCTTCCTTCTTGGCGCCATTGGCGCAGGCGGGAATTCCCATTTTCGCGATTTCCACCTATGATACGGACCATGTGATGATACAAGAGAAGAATCTAGAAAGAGCGGTTCTTCTCTTGTCTCGGACTGGTCACCGAGTTCACTAGTAGAACCCCTTGGCGCAAGACCCGATCGTCATGGCTAAATTCGAGCGATTCCAAAGGCGGCGCGGTCCTCACGGTTGAGAATCACCGTTACGTACGCGTCGCCTTTCCATGAGAATCTTGGCCTGAGAGAGGAGACCTGTGAGACAGAACAAGACTCAGCGACGGTGACAGAGGTACTGAAGCTAATCGTTGACAGACACTCATCAATGAGCAAGTTTGTGGACACAAGCAGTGATGAGGCGCAGAGGCGCCACCTAGTGGTGGCCGTGAATTCGAGATTGGCGAAGCTTTCTGATCGCGTTCATGACGGTGACAGAGTGAGTCTTCTGCTCCCAGTCAGCGGAGGTTCCGAACAATGAGAGGTTCAATCGGAGGATATTCTGGAAAGATCCTACACGTTGATCTATCCAAGTGCGAGCATCGAGTGGAAGAGTTCTCCCCAGAGGAAGCCCGAGCCTACATAGGCGGAAGCGGTTTCGCTGCAAAGCGTCTGTGGGAGATGACTTGCAGGGAGACTGACCCTCTTGGCCCTGAGAATGTTCTGATATTTATGACGGGGCCGCTCACAGGAACGAAGATCCCGCTCTCGGGCCGTCACCAGGTCGTGGCGAAGTCTCCGCTCACGGGGATATACGGTGAAAGCGATGTCGGCGGGAGATGGGGTACCGAGCTGAAGAAAGCCGGGCTCGACGGAATCATCATCACCGGCAGATCGAGCAATCACGTGTATCTGTGGATCAATGAGACCAACGTGGAGTTCCGCGATGCGGAGCATCTGTGGGGCCTCGACACATACGTGGCAAGCGGAATCCTCAGAAAAGAGACAGATCACAAAGCCATTGAAGCATCCATAGGCCCCGCAGGCGAGCGTCTGGCTCTCATCGCTGGAATAATGCACGACGGAAGACACGGAAGAGCGGCGGGAAGGTGCGGGCTCGGAGCGGTGATGGGGTCAAAGAACCTCAAGGCCATCGTGGCAAGGGGAGACATGAAGATTTCAGTTGCCGACGAGACGCGTCTCATGACAACGACAAGAAAGCTCGCGCCAGAGATCGTCAAGAACACAAAGCGCCTTTCTGACTATGGCACGAGTCAGATAACCACCGCCCTTGAAGAACTTGGCGACTTGCCGGTAAGGAATTGGAAATGCGGTAGCTGGAAAGACGGCGCTGAAAAGCTGTCCGGACCCACAATAGCGAAGACAATACTGAAGACGAAGTACTACTGCGGTGCGTGCATCGTCGGCTGCGGTCGAACTGTGGCGATCAATCAAGGAGAATACGCGGGGGTAGAGGGGGCAGGCCCAGAGTACGAGACCGTCGCAATGCTTGGAGCAAACACCTTGGTCGACGATCTGGAGGCAGTTGCAAAGGCTCACGAGCTCTGCAACAGGTATGGTCTAGACGTAATATCGACAGGTGCCGTCATCGGTTTCGCTCTAGAAGCAGCCGAGCGGGGCATCCTCACGAGTGACGAGAACGAACAGTTTGATCTCAATTGGGGAAATGCCAAGTCAATTGTGAACCTAGTTGAGAAGATCGGCCGTCGAGAAGGTGTGGGATACCTGCTCGGCGAAGGCGTGATGCGAGCCTCGGCGAAGCTCGGAAGAGGCAGTGAGGAGTTTGCACTTCACGTAAAAGGCCTTGAGCCGCCTGGCCACGACCCACGAGCATACAACAGCCTAGCCGTCGGGTATGCTACTGGAAACCGCGGCGCCTGTCACCTACAGGGAATGTCATACGCATTCGAGCGTTCAGTCACCATGCCAGAGCTTGGCATAGATGAGGTACAAGACAGGCTCGGAATCGTGAAGAAAGGGGAATTGGTCGCAAAGACTCAGGATCTGATGTCTCTCTTCGACTCTCTCAAGCTCTGCAAGTTCCTCCTCTTCGGCGGTGTCAAGCTGACACACGTACTAGAATGGTTCAATGCCGTCACAGGCTTCGAGGCAAGCCAAGCAGAGTTGCTGAGAGCCGGAGAAAGAATCTACAACATCAAGCGAATTTACAACGTCAGATGCGGAATCACGAGAAAAGACGATGTCGTCCCAATGAGGATGCTTCGGGAGAAACGCGGAGAAGGCGGGTCCGCTGATAATCTGCCTCCGTTTTCTGAGATGCTTGAGGAGTACTACAGCTACCGCGGCTGGGACGAGTCCGGGGTGCCGCGAAAGGAGAAGCTGCAGGAACTGGGGCTTTCACAGCTTGTCGGCTGAGGTAATGGGCTGTCTGGAACGGTTCCCGATCGACTAATATGACCAGCACGCCGAGTCAGTGAACGGAAGTCCGAACGTTTGTCGTCACGCAAGATCATCATGCAGGTTCTCGACCGAATCAGAAGCAAGGAGTTCAGAGGACCAACAAGAGTGACCCAAGCCGCACTCAAAGCTCTCAGCGAAGCATCCAAATCATCCGGCAGTCGCTCTCCAAACGAATTCCTGGAGGAGCAGACCGCCTTCGGGGATCTGCTCATCAAGACACGCCCGACAGCCGTTCTCCTCGCCAACGGCGTACGACTGGTCGTCGACGCAGTCAGGAAAGGCGTGGACCAAGGACTGGATGTTCGCGAGCTTCAAGGGATCGTGTCCAAGACAGTGGATTCCTTTCTCGGTCAGATCCGAGAGTCGGTCGAACAGATCGGCGAGATCGGATCCAGAAGGATACGCAACGGAGACACGGTCCTCTGCTACGGCTACAGCACATCGGTCCTTTCCATAGTTGGAAAGGCACAGGAGCAGGGAAAGAACCTCAGAGTAGTTGTCTGCGAGGCGCGCCCTGAACTTGAAGGACGACTGATGGCGAAGGAGTTCCTCAAACTCGACGTGCCTACGACGATGATTATCGATTCCGCCGTATCGCACTTCATGAAGGACGTTGATCGAGTGCTCACTGGCGCGGACGCCGTATCCGCGAACGGAGCGGTAATCAACAAGATAGGTACCTCAACAATAGCAGCTATCGCCCACTACTCACGCGTGAATGTGTTTGTCGCAGCGAGTGTCTACAAGTTCAGTCCAGAGACGATACTCGGAGAGCTTGTTGAGATAGAAGAGCTCGATCCATCTCTCGTGATCCCCGGCCAAATGATGTCAGAGTTCAAAGGGATGGAAATACGCAATCCAGCGTTCGATGTCACCCCGCCCGAGCATGTTGACTTGGTCATCACCGAGAGAGGTGTGATTCCGCCGCAGGGAGCGATCATGATACTGCGTCAACACGAGAACGCCTCTCTTGGTACAAGCTTCCTCAACGTCTAGGAATAGATCCGCAGAGGGTTAGGAAGGTGGACGCCGTGAAGATTCCAGCTGAGGTCAAGCAGATCGCAGAAGACATCAGAGAAATGAAGATCAGAGGCGCCGGAGAATTGGCGAGATCCGCTGTCAAGGCCCTCATGATCGCTAGTGAGAAATCGTCGGCGAAGAACGCTCAAGATTTCTTGGCTGACCTTCGGGCAGCTGCGATGGCATTGCTCAAGACAAGACCGACAGCGGTCTCTTTGCCAAACGGCATTCGCTACGTGATGCATCGAGTAGGTCAAGCTAGCCAGGGGATCGAAAGTGTTGACGAGCTTCGCTTGGTGGCCATAAGGGCCGCAGAAGAGTTCATCGCGAACTCGAATACGGCGATAGAACGAATCGGGGAAATAGGTGCACGTCGGATCAAAGATGGCGACGTCTTGATGACTCACTGCAACAGCTCCGCAGCGATCTCTATAATCGAGACTGCTTGGCAGATGGGAAAGCGTATTCATGTATACGCGACTGAGACTCGACCTAGGTTTCAGGGCAGAATGACTGCGGGTATTCTGCTCAAGCACGGAATTCCCGTGACCATGATTGTTGACAGTGCGGCAAGGTACTTCATGAAAGACATCGACAAGGTCATCGTCGGTGCAGACGCCGTTACAGCCAACGGGGCTGTGGTCAACAAGATCGGTACCTCAATGATTGCCCTAGCCGCAAAAGAGTCCAACGTACGGATGTTCGTCGCTGCGGAGACCTACAAGTTCAGTCCCGAGACGATGATTGGGGAAGTAGTTGCGATCGAGGAGAGAAGCACGGACGAGGTCATGAGCAAACGAGAACTGCATGAATTGCCAAACATGGAAGTGAAGAACCCTTCATTCGATGTGACGCCTCCAGAATACATTGATCTGATCATCACTGAGAAGGGAATCACGCCTCCTCAAGGTGCCATTCTGGTCCTGCAAGAAGTGATGGGCGTTATCACTCCGGAGGAATTGGAGGAGTACAGGACTTTCACGCTGGCCGAAGTCGACTAGTCCGCTGCTTGCCGACTCGGTAGCTCTGT
>CAZUTN010000036.1:0-6446 GCA_964623365.1 uncultured Candidatus Bathyarchaeia archaeon | reverse complement strand
CTTTCACGCTGGCCGAAGTCGACTAGTCCGCTGCTTGCCGACTCGGTAGCTCTGTGTATGCGATGCCCAAAGCTTATTCGCGCGCAGGCAAGAGTTCGAGCGGAGTGCCCCAGTTGAAGATCATCGGAGGAAGCGCCGGACGAGTCCTCGCTACGCTGGTTGCTCGTGAGGTCGGAGTCAAAGCCTCGGAAGCAGAAATCAGGAGATTCCCGGACGGAGAAAAATACGTTCGCATCACTGAAGATGTCGCTGGTCAGGATGTTGTGATTATCCAATCAATTCACCACGAGCCTGACGCGCTTCTATTCGAGTACTTTCTTCTGTGCGACACGATCAAAGACCTGGGGGCCAAGAAGATCATAGCGGTTCTTCCCTACTTTGCCTACGCAAGACAGGACAGTCGATTCAACCCAGGAGAAGCAGTAAGCTTCAGAACTGTGACGAAACTTATCGAAGACGTTGGTACATCGGAGTTGTTTTCAGTGGATATGCACCAGCACCGAGTCGAGCGGGCAAGTGATCTGTTCAGGATTCCAGTTCACAATCTGACAGCCGCTCCGCTCCTAGCGGAATACGTCAAATTGCACGCATTACCCGATAAGCCGGTCGTGGTGGGTCCCGACGAGGAATCAGAGCAATGGGCATCAGCGGCGGCCAAGGTGATTGGCGCTGATCACGATGTGCTCAAGAAGAAGAGACTGGGTGACGAGAAAGTGGAGATAACGACGAGGGCGCTCGCCGTTCATGGTAGAGACGTACTACTCATAGATGACATCATAAGCACGGGAGGCACGATCGTCGAGGCAACGAAGGCCCTGAAGGGTCAAGGCGCACGCCGCATCATCGTTGCGTGTACCCATCCCATACTGGCTCATGATGCTCTGGCAAGAATCTACGGATCAGGAGCAGAGATCGTCGTCGGAACGGATACGGTTCCAAGCCCAATCAGCTATGTATCCGTTGCTCCGCTAATTGCCGAAGCGATCAGCAAACTCCAGTCGCACTAGCTCGGTGACAGGATCAGCCTAGGTCTCCTGCAACTAGACAAGTTTTTCTCGGTCAACTCGATCGTACTATGGCGTGGTCAAAGTTGCCAGAGTTCCAAGCGGGAGTATCTCCGTATTCAAGACGCTACTTGGAGCTGGGTTACGAACCAGATGAAACCGAGCTCTTAATCGCATTCAGGGTAACGCCACGGCCTGGAACACCGATGGAGGAAGCTGCATCTGCCGTTGCTGCAGAGTCATCTGTGGGAACATGGACTGAGGTGGAGCTCGGAAACGAGGAGAAGTACAACAGGTTCAAGGCGAGGGTCTACCGGATCGAAGATGACATTGCCTACATCTCCTACCCTCTAGCTCTCTTCGAGGAGAATAGCATACCAAACATCCTCAGCAGTGTCGTTGGAAACGTGTTCGGTTTCAAAGCAGCGAACGCCCTCCGCATCGAGGACATGCGCATCCCGCTGGCACTAGTCAACAGCTTTCCCGGTCCATCTTTCGGTATTGACGGGGTTCGGAAGATCTTAGGGGTGACAGATCGGCCCATGACCGGCTCCACAGTGAAACCGAAACTCGGCAATAGCCCAAAGGAGCATGCAACTATCGCGTACAACACACTTCGCGGCGGGATCGACACCGTCAAAGATGACGAGAATCTCAACAGTCAAAGCTGGAGCAACTTCTACGCGCGAGCCGACGAGACGCTGAAAGCCGTGGAAAAAGCCGAGAAGGAGACGGGCGAGAGCAAAGGATGGTGGGCGAACGTCACGGCCGGCGATACTGAGGAGATGCTGAACCGCTGCGAGTACATCGCAAAGAACGGCGGAAAGTTTGTCATGGTGGACTATCTGACCGTCGGCTTCGCCGCTACGGCATCGCTGAGAAAACGCACTGGAGAGCTTGGCCTGCCTCTGCACTGCCACAGAGCCATGCACGCGGTCATCGACCGCCAACCCAATCACGGCGTGGAGTTCAAGGTCCTAGCCAAGTGGGCCCGTTTGGTGGGCGTCGACCACATCCACACCGGAACGGGCGTGGGCAAGCTTGAGGGCGAGTTTCAAGACCTTAGAGATAGATGCAATCTCCTTCGCAAGAGCTACACGCCAAAGGAGGGTGGACTGTATTTCGATCAGCCCTGGGGAAACGTCAAAACAGTCGTGCCGGTTGCCTCGGGTGGTCTGCATCCAGGACACGTCTGGAAGGTCTACGAGACCTACGGGAAAGACGCGTTCTTTCTATTCGGAGGAGGCTGTCACGGGCACCCTGGCGGAAGCTTCGCCGGGGCAAAGGCCGTGAGAGCTGCGGTCGAGGCCGCTGCGGACGGAATCAGTCCGCAAGAAGCAGCGAAGGGAAGCAAGGAGTTGCAGCAAGCCGTCGAACTCTGGGGCGGAGTGACCTTCTGACCCAGGTCAGCTTTTCTGGCTTGAGAAAGTAGCAGGCTCGCTCACTCCGGGTCATAGCCTTCCCAAGTTCTGTCTTGCCAGTGCAAGCGCTTTCTCTACCGCCCTTTTCGGATCGCTTTCTGACAGAATCCGGACGCTACGGCGTTCATCCAAGAAGGTCCCCTTGACTTGGTCAGCGACTCCTCCGCTGCCTTCAACTGCGACGATAGGCTTTGCCTTCAGGTATGCAGCGCAAGCTTCGATTAGAGCCCCGGCTCCGCCACCAACTATCACAATAGCATCAGCGCTGTGTGAGGTTATGAAATCTCTAGCCCAACCCATCCCCGTAGCAATCACCACGTCACAGTAGCGGTTCGCGTAGTGCATCTCGTCCTGCGGAACTATGCCGACAGTGATTCCGTGATTCTCTTTCGCTCCCTTGCATGCCGCTTCCATCACTCCGCCCAGCCCGCCGGTCAAGATTACCGCGTCCTGCCTCGCTGCCTCGGCCCCGACTTGGTAGGCTAGACCGCGAGCTTCCTCTGTGCAATGGTCTGCTGCAGAGCCCACTACCAACAGCTGAATCATTCTGCCTGTTTCATCTGTCAATGAGCAGCCTCACTTTCTGACGGTTTGACTGGTCTGAATAAAGTCGGTTTCGACCCGATATAGCTTCACCCGTGACGAGAGAATCTGCAACGGATCCGATCGTCGTCTGCGAAGCGCCATGCAAATCTCAAGCCCTCTGCGTTGTCCAAGGAGCCGGCGATAATCGCTGGGCAACATGAACTCTCTATACGGCAAGGTTATGAGAGGTTCATTTCTAGGTTCAACGCCGAGTAGAAACAATGACCTCCACACTCGAGGCGCCAAAGATCGTTATCGTGGAGGATCTCTGCAAAGGCTGCGGGATCTGCATCGAGTTCTGCCCGGCCAAGATACTCAAGGCGAGTAACCACATGACGAAGAAAGGTATCTATCCGCCGGAGGTCATTGACGCAGCCAAGTGCACAGCTTGTCAGATCTGCCAGTACTACTGCCCGGACCTCGCAATATTCATCGTCGGGAGGTCTGAGATTTCGCGCTCGTAGAGCCCGGAACGTACTTCATGCAAGGAAACGAAGCATGTGCTCTAGGCGCAGTCGCCGCCGGCTGTCGGTTCTTCGCCTTCTACCCTATCACTCCGGCAGGCGAGATAGCGGAGAAGATGTCTCAGCTCCTTCCCAGAGCCCGTGGCGTCTACATCCAGATGGAGGACGAGATCGCAGCCATCGGCAGCGTAATCGGGGCCTCATGGACCGGTTTGAAGGCGATGACGGCGACTTCTGGCCCGGGTTTCAGCCTCATGCAGGAGAACATCGGGTACGCCGTGATGACCGAGACCCCGTGTGTGATCGTGGACGTTCAACGGGCAGGCCCCAGCACTGGGATTGTTTCCGCTCCCATGCAAGGCGACGTGGTGCAGGCGAGGCGTGGTAGCCACGGTGAGTACGAGATCATCGCTCTTGCGCCGTCCTCGGCTCAAGAAATGTTCGACGTGACGATTCGTGCATTCAATCTCTCCGAACAGTACAGGACGCCGGTGATCGTGCTCGCCGACGAGACCGTTGCTCACATGCGTGAAGAAGTTATCATCCCCGAGGAAGCATCGATCACTGTCATCAACAGAAAGATCCCATCGAACAGAGAGGAGGCCTCTCGGGCTTTTCTCAGCTCGTCAGTCGCTCCGATGCCGGTGTTCGGAATGGGGTTCTCGGTGCATGTCACAGGCTCCTCGCATGATGAATTCGGAAAGCGGCAAGCAAGCGCGCCGGAAGCAATCGACAAGATCGTCAGAACGATCAGTTGCAAGATAGGGGCGCACGCGGCAGAGATCTCAAGCATTGAGGAAGTGATGTTGGACGACGCTGATATCGCGCTTGTTGCGTACGGAAGCTGCGCTAGAACCGCCGAATACGTCGTGAAGCAGGGTCGAGAGAGAGGAATTCGCGTCGGCATGCTCAGACTCGTCGGGCTGTGGCCGTTCCCCGCGAACGGCGTAAAAGAATCGCTCAAGTGCGTTCACAAAGTCATCGTACTTGAGAACAATCTGGGCCAACTTTTTCCCGAGGTCGAGAGAGCGATCACGGGAGAGACAGTCGCAATGTTTCTTCCTCCGGAAACGATCGGGACGTTGCATCGGCCGGGCTACGTTCTTGAAAATGTACTGGAGGCGGCGAAGTAGTCTTGTCCGGCCATGACAGCCATCCCTTGGCCAAGTACGTACGAAGGGGTGCCCAGACGCAGACACACTGCTCGGGCTGCGGCAACGGGATCGTCGCACAATCCTTCCTGAGAGCCGTCGACCAAGCCGGGATTCCAATGAAGAAGGTCGTCTGCGTGGCGGGGATTGGATGCAGCGGTTGGATCCCTAGCCCGTTCTTTGATGTTGACACTTTGCATGTGACGCATGGCAGGCCGATCGCGTTTGCCACCGGGGTCAAGCTTGGCAACCCGGACTTGGAGGTGGTGGTCTTCACGGGCGACGGAGACTGTTCCGCGATCGGTGGGAATCATCTCATACACGCCGCCCGAAGGAACATCGGCGTCAAGGTGATCTGCGTCAACAATATGATCTACGGAATGACCGGCGGAGAGGTAGCGCCCACAACTCCCCGAGGAATCAAGACGACGACCACTCCATTCGGAAACCTAGAGCGGCCTTTCGATCTCTCGAAGCTCGTCACAGCCGCTGGCGGCACATATGTGGCAAGGTGGACCACATATCATGTCGCTAGACTTGTTGCTGCGATGAAGAAGGCGTTGACTAGGAGAGGCTTCGCCTTCGTCGAAGTGCTCTCACAATGCCCTGTCCACTACGGCCGCAGGATTGGCATCTCTGACCCCGTCGAGATGATGCGGTGGTTCCAGAGGCAGTCTGTCACTGTCGAGAAAGCCCGCAGAATGAGCGAGCAGGAGCTGTCAGACAAGTTCGTCGTGGGAGAGTTCGCAGACATCGAGGCGCCAGAGCTCGCCCAACTGTACGCGGAGCTGTTTGAGGCGACCAGTCGTGGGTCGAACTGAAGTCAGAATTGCAGGCTTCGGCGGCCAAGGCGTAATCCTAGCTGGAATCGTTCTAGGCCACGCTGCTGCGGTCTACGAACGCAAGAAGGCGGTTCAGACGCAGTCATACGGAGCCGAGACGAGAGGCGGCGCAGCTCGTTCGGAAGTCGTAATCTCAAGTGACAAGATCGACTACCCCAAGGTAATCTCGGCTGACATCACAATAACGATGTCCCAGGAATCATTTGAGAAGTATGGAACCGACGTGAAGCCCAGAAGCGCGTTGTTCGTCGACGCCGACTTGGTGTCGAACCTTCCAGCCGCGGCAGGAGCAACGATCTACCGTGTTCCCGCGACGAAGATAGCCGCTGAGGAATTCAAGAAGACGCTAGTTGCGAACATGGTCATGCTCGGAGCTGTCTCGGCAGTCACGAGAGTCGTGGGGCTTCAAAGCCTCGAGAGGAGTGTTGGACAAGTAGCTCCGAAGGGATCGGTTGACCTGAACCTGCGAGCCATGAACCGAGGCTTCGAGTGGGCAAACGCGAATCTCAAACCCAAGCAGGATTGAGCGGAACTAGGTCCCGAGTGCCTTGATCTTCTGGGCAAGTTTCGGGACGACCTGGTAGAGGTCACCGACTATTCCGTAGTCTGCTATCTTGAAGATCGGCGCTTCCTTGTCCTTGTTGATTGCCACGATCAGTTTCGAGCTCATGATTCCCACCGTATGCTGGATCTGGCCAGAGATCCCGATCGAGACATGAAGTTTCGGTTTGCACCTCTTTCCCGAGATCCCGACCATTCTGTCCTCGGAAATCCAGTGATAGTCAGACGAGAGCGCCCGAGTGCAACCCAGCTCCCCTTTGAGTGCCGTGCAGAACTCGTTCAGCATCGCAAGGTCCTCCTTGTTGGACACGCCTTTTCCGACGCAGACCAGGGTCTCAGCTGATTCTATGTCGACGGACTCGCCCGTCTTCTTTCTCTGTTCAACCAATCGTACCCGCCGAGCCGGAATCTTGAGATC
>CAZUTN010000035.1:0-11122 GCA_964623365.1 uncultured Candidatus Bathyarchaeia archaeon | reverse complement strand
TTACGTGTGAACTATCAATACGATTGCAAGCGTCAGGAATCAGCGCGTTTCGATGTTATGGCAAAGTGTAGGCTTTTTCCATGGCTGCCAGTGCCAGATATCGTTTCCCCGAAAGACATAGTTCTCTAGCGGTGGAGTCTTCAAGGAGGCCGTCAAAGACGAGGGCCAGAGAAGGCGACTTTGTAGAAACTTCAGAGGGACTCTTCTTCGACGTGAAGGGTCTACTGCATCCTCCCGACAGGATAGTCGCGTACCTGAGGTATTACCCGGACAAGCGAGGGGAGAGGTTGCGAAGCGGAGTTCGATACGCGAAGGTCTACGAACTGTTGAAACGGTACCGTCTACTTGAGAAGAGATGGCCCCGCTACTTGTACTATGACGAGATCCAGGGTCGCCAGCTGCAAGGAGTGCCCACAGGGAATATTCTGAACCTGCACAAGCCCGAACAACGGTTGACGGCTCTTCTGCGCTCAAGACGGAAGGATGCTCTTGAGGCGAGTGCGGTTAGACTGGTGGAGGTCTTGGCGCGCGAGTCCGGATTGCCGCTGGCACGGTTTGGCATCTCTGGCTCCCTTCTCGTGAGTCTACATCAACCAGACTCGGACATCGATGTTGTTGCGTACGGTGAAGAAGCAGCGAAGCGCGTCCATGCAACGCTGCTTGCTCTTTTGGAAGAGGATGAATGCTTTCACAAGTACGACACACGTGGTCTGGAGAGGCTGTATCTGAGAAGGGACTTGCGACGCGCAATCGGCTTCAGAGATTTCGCGTCGCAGGAGCGGCGGAAAGCCTTCCAAGGCAGGTTCTTGAATCACGACTATTTTGTTCGATGCGTGAAGAATTGGCGAGAGATCACTGAGCGTTACGGAAACGTGCGGTACAGGCCCGTGGGCAAATGCATGATATCGGCTCATGTCCTGGACGACGAGGAGAGTCTGGTAACCCCGTGCAGATATTTGCTCGAGCGAGTGCGCGTTCTGGAAGGCGTTGCCTCGCGTAGGCCCCGCGAGATAGTCTCGTTTCGCGGCCGTTTCGCGGAACAAGCACGCAAAGGAGAGCGCGTTGTTGCGCGTGGTAGACTTGAAACTGTGCGATCTGAAGAGCCCAAATACTTCAGACTATTAGTGGGGGAAACTCGCACAGACATGCTCCGAACGGTTGGATAGGTTTTTGGTATCTAGGTTGCAAAGCTTTCGATGAGCGTCTGTTTCAGACCGTCGATGACGTTGACGGAGGGTGAATCAGAAGCGAATTCGACAAGAGCTTTGTGCGACATCTCAGCCCTGACGACGTTCTCGTCATAGGGAATGGTCGCGACAAGCTTGTGTCCTGATGCTCCGACCTCACGCCTGAGGAACTCTTCTTCTGTGGCGTCGGCGATCTTGTTGCCCACGGGCAGGACTCTTTGGATTCCCAGCTGACCCGCAAGCGCGGCTATGTTTCGGTAGACCTGGACTGAGGACGGCCTCGGTTCAAGAATCGCCAGTACAACATCTACGCCACGGATGACTCCCCGTCCCAGATGCTCAAGGCCAGCCTCCATGTCCATTACAACTGCTTCGCCTCTCTGCAGGAAGACATGACTGAGCAGTGCGCGGAGCAGGGCATTCGCCGGACACATGCACCCTGAACCAGCCGATTTCACTGTCCCCAAGACTAGTAGTCTGGTGTTGTCCGGGGTGGGAACGCCGAACTTGGAAGCCAGATCTTCCACCCGAGGAGTGAGGTTGAATACCGCTCCGCTCGTTTCGCCAGGCCGCGCGCCGGTGCGCTCCTCAACAAGATCTGGGTTGTCAGAGATCGGCAAGATCGTCTTGGCGATCGCGGGCGACACTCCAAGCGCTGCTGCGAGATTCATGGAAGGGTCCGCGTCGATCGCCAAGACGTTGTAACCAGCCCGGCCGAGCAGTCTCGCCAGTGTAGCCGCAATCAAGGTCTTGCCTGCGCCTCCCTTGCCGGCAACTGCAATTTTCAAAGCAGAGAGCACTTCCTAGGGAATCTGAAGTTTGTCGACCATCTCGTCGACCGATTTCAGGGCTTTTGAAGTACTGGGCAAGTGGTAGATGGGCCTTCCTTCGACTTCAAACTCCCGTACTAGTTCGTCTTCAGGAACAATTGCAGGGCACTCAAGGCCGGCGTTCTGTAGATCTCGGTGGATGCGTTCGTCCAAAGACTCGGGAACGCGATTGGCGATGGCATAGATGCGTCCGACCTTCGTGTCCAGTTCCTTGACAAGTTCCACGATTCGCTTGGCGGTAGTGACTCCCCGAGCAGTGGGATCCGTGGTTATTGTCAAGACATCGAGATCTCTGGTTGTTCGTCTGCTAAAATGCTCCAGCCCGGCTTCGGTATCCATGACGACATATGGGTAACTGGAGGTGATCGAGTCCACAATCTTTCGGAGGACGTTGTTCACATAGCAATAGCATCCAGGGCCCTCTGGGCGTCCCATTGCGAGCAGATCAAACGCGTCAGATTCTGTGAGCGAGCTCTGGATCATGTAGTCAAGGTAGCTTTCCTTCGATTGGTCGGGTGGCAAGCTTCTCTGTCTTTCGAGGAGGCTTTCCCTGATCTCGCCGACGCTGCCCTTCAGCGAGACCCCCAAGGATTCATTCAGATTCGAGTTGGGGTCAGCGTCCACGGCGAGCACTGGTTTCTTCCCTCTTTCGACCAGTGCCCTAACAAGCAGTGCGGAGATAGTGGTCTTGCCAGTTCCACCCTTTCCCGTGACTGCAACAGAGAATGTCACTTCATGATGACCTTCCGTATTCTCTCCAAAGCGAACGGACGAGCTCGTCGCCCTTCGCCTTTAGGTCGTTCCAACGCTCCTCCGCGTCGATGTAGTTGCGGTTGGTCTCCACGCTCTGGCAAGCCTCGAGGAACCTCAGAAATGGAGCCACCATCGGTGACTGCCTTAGGAACAACGACTCCTTTCCGATATCAATTGTCGAGATCAGGGCATCAGGGATCTTGTGCGTCGCTCCCAACACGTCTTTCAGCCGGACATGATCCGCCTCGACGTGCGCGTAGACGACATCCTCCGCAACCCGTTCGTCTCCTTGAGGAGTATTGACATGAACCTTGAGTTCGCACACTAGGAAGTCGTCCTATCCGAAACGGGACGGGGCATGTACGCGGTCTGCCGCCCTATTAAGGGTGCGACCTGGCCGCAGATGATGTTTCTTTCTCAGGCTGCGCCTTTCCAGCGACCTAACCATGCTTCAGCCGGGGAATGACCTGCTGTCCGAATGTGCGAATGGATCCCCTGACCTTGGGACCTAGCGGTGATCCAGCAACGAACTGTGTCATTCCAAGTTTCCCGAGTTCCTCTATCTTCTCCAGGCAAGTGTCGGGGGCTCCGCAGATGGAGAATGCGTCTATCATCTCCGGAGTCACTTGCCCGAAAGCTTCCTTCCATTTCCCTTTCGCGATATCATTCTTGATCGATTCGGCAGCTTGTGTTGAGATCCCGTGACTTTCAAGCAGTTGCTGGGGAGCACCGGCGACAATGTAGCCGACAACCGGCGTGGCAGCCTTGACCGCCTTACCTAGGTCCTCCGCCATTGAGAAGGAAGTGTATACAGTGACATCTATCGTGTCCATTGTTCTACCTGCTCTTGCCGCGCCTTCCTTGACGAACTTGAGCGCATTCTCGATGTCCTGTTTGTGAGATGCGTTGATCAGTACTCCGTCAGCAATCTCGCCTGCAAGTGCCAGCATCTTCGGACCCTGAGCGCCCACGTAGACTGGGATCGGGTTGCCCACTTTGAAGAAGAATCTTGCACCAGATACTTTGAAAGCCTTACCTTCAAGCTGGCTTGCCTTTCCTGAGCTCATGTCTCGGATGATCTGTACGGCGTCGCGGATTGCGGACAGCGGGGCCTGTAACTCTACGCCTACGGTTGCGAGAGTGGTCTTGTCTCCCACCCCTATCCCACACACCACGCGACCGGGCGCAACCTCGTTCAGTGAGGCAACCGCTTGAGCTGTCATGACGGGGTGAATCATGTAGGGGTTAGTCACGCCTGGCCCGAGCTTGATCTTCTCGGTGCACATCGCTGCGAGCGTCAACGAGACATAGACGTTTCGATTGTTGTAGTGGTCCGTTATCCAAACGTGGTCGAATCCTGATTTCTCGGACTCCATCGTCAATAGCGATGTCTTCCAGTACGGGTTCATTGGAACAAACTCTACGCCAAACTTCAACTGTGCCCTCTCCTGTCACTTTCCAGTGGGCTTCTTCAATTCGCCTGCCAGGTCGGCAAACCCTTGAGCGTCGAGAGTTGCAGGTGCCTTCTCAGGTTCGAGGAGGGCGCCAGCCTCCAATAGGATCTCGAGACCGGTCTCGCTCGAGAGTCTGTCTCCCCGAGCTGCATCGATCAAGGATCGCGCCAACTCCGTTGTCAGTTTGTCCGCATTTCCGGAATCCAAGATCAGATCCAGAAGACTATCTGACAGCTTTTCTCTCTTCGACGGGTCTATCCTTCTTGCGACCTCAGCATATTTCAAAATCGGTTCACCTATTGACTATTCAGGACCTATCTCCATAATCTCTTTCAGTATTTTTGAGTCTATGCGTCCAGACCTGAAGGTTTTGCCTGTCCTGATGTTGTTTGCGGCGACCACGGCTGGTGCGAAAAGGTTAGGGTCGATCTTGTAGAAGTCGAACCCTGCTGCTTTGAAGATCTCGTAGAATGGCTTCCCGTACTCAGCCGCGGTTGAGGATGGGGCCTTCGAGACGATCTCTTTCAGCTTCTCGTCGTCTTCGAAGTCCACGGTGTAGAAGGTTTCTCCGCCGTAGTAGAGTGCGTCGTTCGTTCGACCCATCGCCTTTGCCGACTTTGGATGAATGGGCGATATCGGAGCGTAGCCGATGGCGTTGAGGATTCTCTTCGGATCGAGACCGACTTTTTCTAGTTTGTGTACGCCTGTTTCCACGATCCTGCCGGAGATCTGGGTGGAGCCGGCAATCGAGTTTGTTGGAGTCACGACGGCGTAGACCTTTGATGGCCTGACCTTGCATTCTGATGCTATGTAGCTGATCGCTTCATCTGGCGGTAGCTTGTCCGACTCAAGGACTATGACCGCGCAATCCGCTTCGTCCATGTAGTCGATCTCGGCGTAAAGTTCCTTGGGTTTCAGAGCGAGCGCCCTGGCGGGTCCTGACCCCATCGCGAAATAGTCGCCAACCTTGATCTGCCACCCGGCGAACTGCGCGCCCAAGGTGCTGATTGCAGGATGGTCAGTGGCCACGTCTATTGTGGGCAGGGGTAGGTCACCGAAGTTCCGGGAAGAAAGGGAAACCTCGCACAGGCCGGCCATGCAGATCCTCGTGACCATCAGGCCTGCTGCATATCCCCCAGGAGCGGCGACCCCCGCATCAATGATCGTGACTCCCTTCCGACGCTTCTCGACTCTGATCCGCAACTCATCTGTGCGTTCGAGAACTTCCTTCACGACATGCATCGCATGCTCGTTGACGCTGATCCCCATTCATACTCACCTCTCCAGGAACCTCTCGTTCCATGTCAAGTCGGAGTTGTAAGAGACTCTTGCAAACAACTTCCCTTCACCCTCCTCATTTACATCTCCACTGAAAACGTAAAATGGGCCAGGGATCTTCTGGTCGCCGGCCTTTGCCGTCTGGCGTATCTCCTCAAACTGGAAACTGGGTAGGACTCCTCCCATGTTTCCGACCACAACAATCTTTCCGTTGGTCATATGTGCACCCGCCCGACCTGCGCAATCTCTCTCGACAAGGACGGTTCCATTCTTCATGTGTATGCCTGCGTAGAGGCCGGAGTTTCCCTTGATCCTAATGATTCCGTTACGCATCCAAGCGCCCACTTCGGTTCCGCAACTGCCGTGAATGGTTATTGTGCCGCCCCGCATGCCTTTGGTTCCGCCTCGGACGGATCCACCAACCGAATCCCCCGCATTCCCTTTCACCTCGATCTGGCCACTGCGCATTTGGGTTCCGAGCCACGATCCTGCATTGCCGGTCACGAGGATTGACCCTCCTCGCATTCGTTCGCCCAGGTACATCCCCGCATCGCCATCTACTTCAATCGATCCTTCAGTCATCCGGTAGCCGATTCGCCTTACTGCGCCCACGCTTCCCGCAATTCCTATCGTGCAATCCTTGGGGGCAGACCCGGTCTCTCCTTGGACCTTGAACAACGAACCGAGTTTGACTCTACGGTTGCCTTCCCACACCTCGGTCAGTTCAATCTCCCTCAGCGACTTTCCAGCAACGAAATCCGGGCTGATACATTCCGCTGTCACTGGTATCTTGAATTCTCGAACGGGCATGATGATGAGATTGGCCAATCCTCTACACTTCCGCGTTCGTGGTTATCACCTGCCGGGCGCTGAGGTACTGTTCCTCGATCGGGTAGTTGGCCATGCGGACAGTGTAGTAGTCATCAAACTTGGATTCCAACTCCTTAATCACGCTGTTCATCGTCCCTTCGGAGACTTGCGGCCTCGTCCAGAAAGTCCTACCCTGAACGTTCCGAACGACTTCACCCTTCTTGACGACCATGCGTCCGTCCTTGATGGTGAAGGCGGCGCGGGCAAACGCCTTCCTAACTGACTTGTATTCTTTCGCTGGGTCGATCTTCGGAGGTTCAATGGCATAGATGGCAATGTCTGCGTCAGCGCCGACTCCAAGATGCCCCTTGGATTGGAGGCCGAGCGATTTGGCGGTCGCGGCCCGGGTGATTGTTGCGATCTCATGAAGCGAGTACTCCCTGTCGATTCCTGGAAGGTCGAGGCGCTTCTTGGCCGTCTTGTTGATCTTGTCAATAACCTTCTGTCGTGCTTCTTTGCTCACGAGCCACGAGATGACACGCGGATATGCCGTGAAGGGGCCGCCATTTGGGTGGTCCGTGGTCAGGAAGATCTTCCAGGGATCCTTGACGAGGAGCGCAAGCTCGAGGGCGATTCCCCACTGGATGGCGTTTACATAGTTACCTTTCCTATATCTTGCCGATACGACGCCGGCTCCTGTCTCGGCCTCAACGTCCGCGTTAAGCCACTTCGTCTTTGTGAGCTTGAACAAGGCGAACATCGCTGGTCCGTCCGCTGTCATCCAGGTCACATCGGTGAAGATCAACTGACCTGGGTCGATGGAGACGTGGTCATGCGTGTTGACGTAGTCAGCGATCTCTGGGGCGCCTGAGCGTACGTCTGCCCAAGACCACCCCTTTCTCCCGGTGAACTGCACGTGAGTGACATGCATGAGCGGATGTCCTCTTGTCGGGATGTCGCGGACAGATTCCATCGTCTCTATCGTGGTTTGGTAGTTGCCTGGTTCGGCTAGGCCGTTCGGATGAACATGCACTGCATGAGGGAGATTCAGGAGGCTGTTGACTTTGCAGAGCGCGCGTACAATCTCCCTCGGGGTCACATCAAAGTTCGGAACCTTGTCGTCCAGTCGTCTCACGTTGCGTCCCCACCGCCAGGCCTCAATTCCGCCTGGGTTCACGATCTTGATCGCGTATCCCTTTGTCGCCTCAAGCATCCACGCAACAAAGGTAGCTAGTTCCTTGATTCTTCCCTGTTTGATGTACTCCATCACGAACCAGTTGTTGCCGAAAAGTGGGAAGCATCCCTTGTCGATAATCGGGATGTCGTTCAATTCCTCGTGGGTGTGCCGCGTCTTGAGCGGTGGAGTCGCCGGCTCGAACACGGTTGTGTACCCCATCCTTGCGTATCTGTAACCGGTCGTGAACACTGACGGTATGGTGTGGCCAACGCCACAACGGGTGTGCCTTGTCTTGGGTTCAGGGTCTTTGGAATGATCTTCTGGACGCATCATCCTAGCGGAATTCGCCTTGGATCCTGCGATGTGCGAGTGAATATCGACGCCGCCCGGCATCACAGTCATGCCTGAGGCGTCCAATATCCGTGCTTTCCGGCTAACCTTTTCGACAACCTTACCGTCCCTGACGGAGATATCCATCTTATCTCCCTCAATCCCGTTAGCCGGATCGAAGAGGTAGCCGTTGCGAATTAGAAGCTCCCGCATCAATGTCTCACTCCTAAGCTCTTGACCCGCTTGATGATTGCGTCTAGTATCTCGACATCGGGTCTTACACCTTGGGGTGGATCGATCACTCTTCTAGCTTCGAGCGCCACGCCGTCGATTCGATAGATTGTCCCAGTCGTCTCGATCCCGATGATCGCGGAGGGAATGACGACCTCCGATGCTTCAGACGTTGGAGTTCTTTTCGGCTCGACTGTGACGATCGGGATCTCAAGGAGGTGTTTCACGGCCGCCTTTGGAAAATGAGAAACAGGGTCTGACGCGACCACAAGTGCGGTGTCCACTTCTCCTCGAACGAGGGCGTCAATTGCTGACGTATCTCCAGGGTTGAATCTCGGATATCCCTGCGTCAGGTCGACGGCGTATGGGTAACCGGTCTGCCACGTTGACACTTCGTTGGCGCCTCTGACGTTGAACCATCCGCGCATCGGTATGATAACGAACTTCGTCTGGTAGTTCAGATCCCTAACAAGCGCCAAGGCAGCTTCTATATTACGATGCTTTCCAGCAGTCATCGTAAGGCCCAGACCGAAGAACAATGCTCCGAATTCGCATTCGGTCATCATGTCTGCGATTTCTTCAATGGTCTCTGTGGGAACTCCTGCGACTGAGTTCTGCTCGATCTCTTCGCCGTTCATCGCAGTCCTCAACGCAGTTAGGAGTTCATAGTCGCAGTTGGGTTCGACTTGGATGAATTGGTCAGCGAGCTTGGCCGTCTCAGTCCGCCTCACGTCCACGACGATAAGCTTCCGGTCTTTTCGTGACTTTCGGAACCTCCCCTTGCTGAGGACTGAGAACCTGTTAATGTGGCGTGGATGGGAGTGAATCGGGTTGCAACCCCAGTAGATGATCAGATCAGCTGAATGACGGACTTCGCCGAGCGTGCAGGTCGCCTCACCCACATCTTGGATCCCGAGTATTGTTGGCCCGTGACACGAAGTCGTAGTGTTGTCTATGAGGCCGCCAACAAGCTCCGCCAGTTCGATGCCTCTCGATATAGCCTCACTTGATGTCTGACTCCACCCATAGAGCAGTGGGTACTTGGCATTACTCAGGATTCTTGCAGCTCGATCTATCGCCCTCGTGAACGTCGTCGGGCGGAGGGTTCCCTTGGTCCTGAGAAGCGGTTTCAGTATGCGATCCTCTTCAGTGTTCGCGAATCTGCTCAGTGAGATCGCGCAACCCTTCCGGGCGGAGTAGACATGGCGGCGGTCATGAGTTATCTCGAGGTCATCACAACCGGAAGCGCAAAAGGTACATATTACATTCTCTGAGGTCTTCTTCGACATTCCACTCACTCAGTTTTCATGCGCGTTATTTCCCGAAGCGTAGCAACCTTCGCCTCTGGGGCTCTCTGGATGGTTGCGTTGAGTCCTTTCAGTGTCGGCATGCCGGATGTGTGTGTCGAGGGGTCAAACAGCATGCTTGCCCAAGCGCCATATGGAATGAAGGCAACTCCCCTGTGTGGAGCTTGTCTGGAGACGGTAGCTCTCAGGATCACCTGCCCAAACTTGGTGGCGACTCGAACGTTCTCACCGTCCACTGCGCCAAGTTCTTTCATATCCTCCGGGTCGAGTTCGCAGACCGCAACCGATCGAGTGTACTCGTCTGAGAATTTTCCGCGTTCGCGGCTGCGCGCCTGCGAGAGACTCCTCCCGGAGATGACTGTAACCTCGATCGCTGACATCGTCGTCCTGACCGGACACCAAGATAGCACTGGTAGGGGTTATATTAGATGCGCTTGCAGGATTCAGTCCGCGGCAAACTCGCATGCCCGGTGGGAGACTGTGACTCTGAAAGGGCGAAGAAGCCTATACGTGACCGTTGTTGCGACATTGGCAGCCCTCCATATTGTGCTCTCCTACGCGCCACCGCTTGTTGGATTTCGAAGAATGAGTATAGTCATGGAACCGCTGGAAGGCATTATCGCAGGACCCTATCTTGGGTTCCTCTCAGGAGCGATAGGTTGGATTGGGGGCCGCTTCGTCAGACCTGACGCCTTCTGGATCGAGAATCTCTTTGGAATTGCCGAGGCTGTAGGTGCGCTGGGCGCGGGCTTCCTGATGACACGCAAGTGGTATCTCACAGCTGGGATTTACGGAATCCAATTGCTCGCGTTTCTCGCGCACCCGCTCGCGAGGCATATTCCCTTGTGGACGCTCTGGGACACTTATCTTGGGTTCCTAGCGGTGTTTGTTGCGGCCTTCCTTGTACGTAGGATCGAGGTTGCTGGGTCGAGCGCATCTCGCTTGGTTCCTGTGATCGCTGCTGTTGCTTTTGTCGCCGTGGAGTTGGACGTGATGGTTAGAGTGTTCATCCTCATAGTGGGAGGGCTCTACCAAGTCTACCCCATTCCAGTAGAAGCGCTTCCCGCAATATTTATCGCGGGCGCAGTTCAGACCCCGCTCGAAGCGGCGTACAGCGTTACAGCCGCGACCGTCGTTGGTGTTCCAGTTCTGATCGCGCTTGAGAAGAGCAGAATGTTGAGGTGGCCTCTTTCATAGAGGCCTCAGGGGTCGCGAGCAACCGTGGTGGAGATCGTTGTTGAATTCCTTCTCGAACATCAGCGGGAGCTTCGCTATGTGACGACTGTTGTTGCCCCGCCGGTTCGCCTACATGCTAGGATTTGGTCGGTTTCTCGATCAGCTTCCTCTTCTGCATGATGCTGCCGTCGTCATAGTGGGGCATCCTAGACACAGCGTCTTGGGACTTCTCAATTTCCCTAGCCTCATCCGCAAGCCGAGCAGCTTGTCGCATCATCTCGTGAGCGGCTGACGCAAGTTGCGTATATCGTTCCCATTCCTTCAGAACGAAGCATGCTTCAACAGTCAAGTCGGCTACCCTTCGCGCTGTCTCATATGCAGCTATTGCCTTTGATGCTGAGTAGGGGTTTGAGAACGATGCGGCCTTGATGGCTTTCTCCTTATCGACAACGGTCCTCGGGAGAGTCAAGGAGGTGCCCTTCTTGATTGCGTCTATCGCTCGGTCGATCTCGGCCGTCAGTAGATTCAATGCCCCCGTCACCGCCAGCACTCTAGCCACATCTAGGTTGAACAGAACCATCTCTAGAGG
>CAZUTN010000034.1:0-11156 GCA_964623365.1 uncultured Candidatus Bathyarchaeia archaeon | reverse complement strand
CGCAAGCAGTGTGAAGGCGATGGCGATTATGTCAAAATTGTAGTCCAGAAACATGAGGAGAGATGGCATCACAAGGAACACCTGCCAGATTCTGTTTGATTCTACCCCATATCGCGTCGTCAATCTGTAGAGCACAACGATCACGATCAGCGTGAACGCGTACAAGATCAGATCCATCATCAGCTTGTAGTAGGTCATGCTGGTGAGGAAATCAAGCGTTGCCGATCTGGCCAGCATGGTGCAAACGTACACTATGATGCCGACTATCACAGGGTATTCGAACACATAGTCCACGTATGGAATGGCTAGCTGGCCTCTTCCGATACCGTCCCGGTGATAGATAGAAACAATGTCGGTGTAGTGATTAGGGATGATGGCAGGGGAATGCTCCCAGACGTTGAAGGCGAATATCACCGTGGCTGCTATCAGGATCGTTCTCAAGTCGGTGGGGACCGAGAACGGACGCCTCCGCGCTTGCACCAGTAGTCACGAGCCCCCAGAGTTCTCCGATTCGAGCGACTCCTCGAAAGCTTGCGGTTCTTTCTTCATGGTTCCCGTACCTTTGCGCTCCTGACTCCCACGATCATCCCGAGATTCGTTGATGCAGTCTTTTCTGGCCTAAATCCTGCATCTCTCAGGTAGTCGACCAAGCTTAGGCCAGTTCTCGTGTGACCCCAAAGCGCGTAATCGTGCACGTGCTTGCTCTTCCAAAACCTGCCCATCCCGAAATTCGTCCACACCTTCCAGATTGCCTCGAACAGGAAGGACTCGTTCGGTGTAATGCAAACGAAGAAACCGCGAGGCTTCAGCACCCTATAGATCTCGGCAAATGCCAACACGGGATGCTCAAGGTGCTCAAAAACTTCTATGGCTGTAACGAGATCAAACGATTCGTCCGGGAAATGCAATGATTCCACGCTTTCACGAAATGCAGTGATTCCTCTCTTCTTGGCTGCTTCCAGCATTCCCTCGTCCAGATCAACACCTATGATCTCTCCTTCTGGTTTCACCAACCTGATCCTTACGCCGTCACCGCAACCGGCGTCAAGATGCTTCTCGTGAGGAAGGCTTGGCATGAGCGCCTTCGCTAGTTCAACACAGTTCTTGTGCCACCGTGAGCTGATTGGGTGCCGCATGGCCCTCTCGTAGTACGAGCCGCTCAAGCCACGCAGATCTCCAAGAAATCCGTAGGCCTGGTGCCCCTCAGGAACTCTGGGTTGCCGGTACGACCAATCGGCTACGAGTAGGCTATCAGTACTTTCTCTTCAAGCGTTTCCTGCAGTTTGGCGACGGCTCTGTGAACCTCTGCCTCTTTCTTGGCGCCTGTACACACCAGCTTTCCGCTTGCAAAGAGAAGTATGACTACTTTGGGGTCGTCCATCCTGTAGATGAGGCCCGGAAACTGTTCTGGTTCGTACATCGTCCTCTTCAGCGAGTATGTTGACTTCTCCAGATCGATGTTGCCGCCCAGCCCTGCCGAGGCGACTATGTTCTGGATCTGGATTTCCGGCTTTCCGAGGATCACTATGCCGTTTCTCTTGAGCTCGTCGACGACCTTCGTCACCGCCTTTCTTGCCTGCCTCTCCGACTTGGCTCCGGTGCAGACCATCTTCCCGGAGCTGAAGATCAGCGTCGCAGTCTTCGGTTTCTTCAGACGGTACACGAGTCCGGGGAACTGCTCAGGCCTGTATTCCACGCCCGGGAAGACGCGTACGATTGAGTTGAGGTCTATGTTCTGTTTCAGCGTGGCCGAAGCGACGACGTTCTCTATGTTGATGAACGCTTTGTTTTTGGCCGTAGGCGCCCACCTCGGTGATATATAAGGGGGGTTTATAAAGCGACCATATATAAATGCGACCTATCGAGCCGAGAGTTCGCGGCGCCCCAGAATTGCGGCCAGATGGATCGGCGCAGCTGCGACCAGCTGTTTCGCTGACTTTCTTGAATCGTAGTATTCGAAGGCGATCATGAGGAAGATCAGGAAAGCGATTAGAATGATTCCGAGCGGACCTTGGAGCGCTAGTGTCACGTATCCGATGTAGGGTATCCTTGCAACCAGCACGCCCTTCACGTTCGTCTCAGGAACACCGGGTGACCAGGGATCGGGGCCCGCATTGTGGTCGCCCTTGGTCTGGAAGTACAGGGCGTCTCCAACCTTGACTATTCCGACTACTCGATGTATGATATCGATCGTACCGCCGGGGCTCCGGAAGACTATGACTGTGCCGACTGTTATCGTGTTGGGGTCGACTCCCTTAACAATCACGATGTCTCCCACGTTGAGCGTCGGCACCATGCTTGTGCTTGGCACCACCATGATCGGCGATTCAGTCTGCATCACGATCCTAGCGACTGCCATGCCACCATATGTCACCAGAAAGACGAGCCCAACTAGGATGAGGACGCGAACGATTGGGTTCTTCCGTGCCGCTCCGAGAGAATGGCTCAGTATTCCAAGCCCCGCAATGTTTCGGTCCCCAGTCGAGACGTCTCTCAGATATCAGTTTCGCCTAGGTACTGTCCGGCTCTTATGCACTCTCACGGAGCACGCACTTCATCTTGCATGGTTTGCATGAGCTTGACAAGCTCCGCCGTCATCCTTTCGCCCGCGGATAGGAACTCGAGGCCGTTCTCGGTGATACGATAGATTCTTCTCCCCCGTCCCTTCTCTGACTCCCAGACGCCCTCGATCCTGCCGCTGTCCTCGAGCGAGTGGAGCAGCGGATAGAGTGTGCCAGCGCTGAGGTACACTCTGTATCTTTCCCGAATGGCCATGTTGATTTCGTAGCCCCAGCGAGGCTTTGACCTGAGGAGACGAAGTATGATCAGGTCCAGGTTAGCCTTGACTAACCGTTCTCTCCAAGCTTTGTCGAGATCTCTGGCCATGTCGAGGGACTCCAAGCCGGGTCGAGTCAGGCGCGCATAATCGGCCGACCACGGTAAGTGATTGGCAGATATATTTGGGTTAAGGCTCTCGGTCAATCCATACTCGGCACCGCGGACAACTCTATAATAGCGGGCAGTCAAACGCGGTGGCGTGCAAGGGGTTGCGCCTCGTCCATCTAAGTGGTCGCGAGTGCGACGAGATGCATAGAAGACTCTCATGGTACGAGAGAGTCTCGAAAGATCTTCGGCCCGCAAAGTACCGAATAGCGAAGCGCATACCGTGCGACATCGACCTAGATGACGCGTCTGATGAGGCGCTCTGGAAAGAACATGAACGCCTCGGCGCAGAAGCTCGCTCACTGCTGAGTGAAATAGATTCGGGAAGTCGAGATATTGCAGACCTGTCGCCCGCTCGCGCAAGCTTTCTGGACTTGAAAGCAAGGCTTCTCGGCCGGATGATACGTAGATGCACGTTCTGCGAGTGGAAGTGCAAAGTTGACCGCGTCGCCGCGACGAAAAAAGGTGCGTGCAAACTCGACAGTACGAGTCGGGTAAGCACGTGGTTCCCGCATTTCGGCGAAGAACCGCCTCTGGTGGGGCGAGGTGGATCAGGAACCATATTCTTCAGCTCGTGCACATTCAGATGCGTCTTCTGCCAAAACTGGGACATATCGCAGGACCCAACTAGTGGCGCTCCGGTGGACTCTCGGCAGCTGGCGCTTATCATGAAGAGCCTCAGAGCCGAAGGCACGTTGAACATCAACTTCGTCGGCGGAGAACCTACGCCCAATCTCTACACAATAGTCGACGCGATGAACCAGCTCGACGTGAACGTGCCGATGCTGTGGAACAGCAACATGTACTGCTCGGAGGAAACCATGCGCATACTTGCTGATGTCATTGATATCTGGTTGCCGGATTTCAAGTATGGAAACGACAAATGCGGTATGAGACTCTCAAAGGTTCCGCGCTACTTTGAAGTTGTCTCTAGAAACCACGCGTTTGCTCAGTCAAACGGAGATATGATCATCCGACACCTTGTACTGCCAGACCATATAGAGTGCTGTACGAAGCCTGTGCTCCGATGGACATCCGAACATTGCCCGAGAGCTCTCGTGAACATAATGGGACAGTATCGCCCCCAGCACAAGGTTCCGCTTGAGCGTTCCACGTACGCAGACATAGCGAGAAGCCCAACGGCGGACGAGATGAAGGCCGCGTATGATTTTGCAGATGGTCTCGGCTTGCTGTACTCGCCAGTATCGTAGGACTAGGCGCCTACTTCACAGCGTACTTGGAGACCGCTTCTGTGAAGATGTCTCTTCCCGTCACATCATTCGCTACTACTGCGGGGAAGTCCCGAACGGTCAATCGCCGGATAGCCTCGGTGCCGAGGTCTTCGAAGGCAACAATCTCTGACTTCACGACTTGTCTGCCAAGAAGCGCGCCCGTGCCTCCGATTGCGACCAAGTAGACGGCCTTGAACTTCTTCATCGCCTCGATCACCTCAGGCGCTCTGGGGCCCTTCCCTATTGTGGCTTTCATTCCAAGCTCCATCAGCCTAGGAGTGTACGTGTCCATCCTGTACGATGTCGTAGGACCGGCTGCTCCGATGGGTCTTCCCGGACGCGGAGGCGTCGGCCCAACATAGTAGATCACTTGACCCTTTAACGGAAAGGGTAGATCCTTCCTGGCGTCGATGAGCTCGAAGAGCCGCTTGTGCGCCGCGTCCCGTGCCGTGTAGATCACGCCGTCGATAAGCACTTTGTCACCGATCTGCAGGCTGGACACGTCTGAATCAGTGAGAGGCGGCTTCAACTTGACGGTTCTCACAGTGGCTGACATTGTCATGCGCTCCTTAGAGGACCACGCTCTTCTGTCGATGCGCGTGACAGTCCATGTTGACGGCAACGGGCAGGCTCGTTATATGACAAGGCATCGTTTCGATGTGCACTGCCACAGCGGTGGTCCTCCCGCCTAGCCCCATGGGTCCGATTCCGAGCTTGTTGATCTCATCCAGGAGTTCTGTCTCAAGTTGTGCATAGAAGGGGTCAGGATGCTTCTCGCCGATCTCCCTCAGAAGCGCCTTCTTCGCAAGCATGCAGCACTGGTCGAATGTCCCCCCCAAGCCAACGCCGACGACGACGGGTGGGCAGGGGTTTCCGCCTGCCTCCTTGACTGTGTTAACCACGAACTCTTTCACGCCCCTTGCGCCTTCAGCTGGCGTTAGCATCTTGAAAGCGCTCATGTTCTCGCATCCGCCTCCTTTCGCCAAGAACGAAAGCTTCAGCTTGTCGCCTGGCACGAGCTGAAACGTGATCATCGCGGGGGTGTTGTCACCCGTATTCTTTCGCCTTAGCGGGTCCGCAACAATCGAGAACCGCAGGTATCCTTCACGGTACCCTTCGGCCACTCCCTTGTTTATTGCGTCGATGAGTCCTCCGCCTTCGATCCTGACATCTTGGCCTAGGTCAACAAAGAATACCGCATCACCGGTGTCCTGACATATCGGGTAGTCTTCTTCGCGCGCAATCCGAGCATTATCGACCAGTTGTTGTAGGACCTCTTTGCCCAACGCGGATACTTCAGTCTGAGCGGCGGATTGAAACTTCTTTACCATGTTCTCGCTGAGGTTGTAGGTTGCGTCCATGCACATTCGCTTCACTTGTTCGGCGATCGTATCAAAGCTGATCGTTCTCAAGTCGTCTCCTCCCGATCTTTGATCTGAGTGCTCAAACCTCGAAACCGTGGGTACTCCTCTTATCTATAATGAAGCGAAAGTGAATACAATACTTACCCCTGTCAGCAATCTCGCCTCGACCAGGCTAGGAGACACAGAGACAACTTCGGTATTGCCCGTGTTCCAGAAGACGATATTCTACCTGTTCACACATCAAGACCGCCCGGCCATGAGGACGTTTCTGGTAGCTCAAGAAAGGCTAAAATCAGATTCTTCCAAGTATCGCGCATGCGTTCGATGATGGTGTTTCATGAAGCCTGAGTACGACGTCGTGGTTGTCGGCGCTGGCGTCGCCGGTTGTATGGCTGCTGCCGCCCTTGGAACTCGCGGCAAAGGCTCGAAAGTCCTCATGATCGATCGCAATCCTCGATCGGAGGTCGGCAAGAAGACGACACACGGCTGGATATGCGGCGACGCAGTGGGAGAACACCACGCAAAGTTCGTCCACGGCGAACTTGGAATCACATTTGGACCCCCGGAGATCGAGAACCGCGTTGACGCCATCTTTGTTTGTTCACCTGACAGGAAGCGAAGCTACCCCTTCGAGGGCTCAGGATACGTGCTTGATAGGCCAAAGTTCGCACGCCGCCTGCTCAATGAGGCTCTCAAGGCAGGCGTCGAGTACCGCGAGTTAACTCAGGCGGTCGACCTCTTGACCGAAGGCAATTTCGTGACCGGCGTCGTCTGCCAAGACGCAGGGGCCAAGCGGACGCAGCCACACAAGATTACGTCGAAGATCGTCATTGACGCATCAGGCATGTCGACAAAACTGAGACGAAACCTCAAGATCCAGAGCTTCATTGAGAAGGAGATCGACAAGGACGACGTAGAGCCAACGATTCGCTTGAACGCCCGGCTCGCTGACGGTCTGAAGGTCGACACATCTCGATGTGAGATATACTTGGATGCCGAGAGGGCGCCGGGTGGGTACCTGTGGATGTTCCCCAAAGCAAGCAACAAAGTGAATATTGGAGTCGGCGTCCAGCAAAAGCGCACGCGCAAGTCCCTTGAGACTCTACTGAACGAATGGATTGCTGAAACGACGCTTTTCAGAGACATGACCAAACTCACTGATGACGGCAACCTTACAGGAGCTTGGCCCGTATCCGTCAGGCATCAGAATGACAGTCTTGTCGCAAACGGATTCATGTTGGCGGGGGACTCGGCATGGTTCCCGAACCCGATAAGCGCGGGCGGAATAGGCCCCGCGATGACAGGAGGCTTGATCGCAGGTGAGGTGGCAGCAGTTGCGTTGCAGCGCAACGATTTCAGCGAAGCAAGCCTGTGGGAGTACAACACGAAGTACGTGGAGAAGTACGGCAAGAAGACCGCGGCGCTGGAAGCGTTCAGAAATTACCTGCAGACCCTCGACAACTCTGCACTTGACTATGGGCTGCGCAACTTCGTAACCCTCAAGGAAGCTACTGCTTTCACGTGGGGTGAAGTCCCAGAGCTGAGCCTCGGCGACAAAATCCAAAGAGCAGCCCTCGGGTTACGCAAACTGAGCGCTTTCAGAAATCTCGCCTATACGGTGTCAAAGATGAGCGAGCTCAACCGACTCTACGAGGAGTACCCAAAGGCCCCGCCCGATTTCACTGAATGGAAGAAAAAATTGGACTCCATCCTCGGCGCAGTCAGGGCAAGGTTCGGCTGACAGATGCCGAGCGTACCTCCACGAGCAGTTAGCGATGACCCTCCGAATTGACCGGAGCTCGCGTGTCGGAGACCCAATAGGCGTCGTCGGACGTGAACTCCTTCTTCCATATCGGCACTTCTCTCTTCACTCGCTCCACCGCCTCTTCCAGAACCGGAAAGACGAACCTTCGACGAGTCCCCAGCACCGCGACGATCAGGCTCTCCTCTCCCACCCCGACCCTATCCACCACATGATGAATCGAGACGTCCACGATCCCCTCTCTCTTTGCGAGATCGTTTCGCAGTTCCTGCAGTTTCTGAATAGCGACCTCTTCGAATGTTTCGTACTCAAGATACTGCACCTTGCTTTCGGATTCTCCGACGGGATCCTCTCTTACCATGCCGACGAACGTGGCTAGCGCTCCAGCCGTTGCCGAGTCCGGATGCTTCCTCATCCCCTCCACTACTTGCCCGAGACTGATGTCGCCACGAGAATGAAGGCCGACTGTGCCCAAGAATTCCACTGTGCGACAGTAGATCGGCCCAGATATGAAAGCATGTCTTGCGTCTAAGTGTTTGGCACGGGCACGCGCTAGAGTACCAGAGGGGTGGCCAGGTATAGCGCGACCGCACAGGCGAACGGTACTGTGAAATTATCGAAGGCTCGTATCGGACCCAGCGTCAGTGCCTCAGCCACTGTTCCAACGGAAGCCGCGACCACGCAAAGAATGAGAATGGAGCTGAGACTTGCAGACAGGATTCCGGCAGACATCGCAACAAAGTACGAGACCAAGGCTCCCAAAAAAGCGAAGACGAACATCATTGTCGTGCCTTCCAGTGATTTGTCCGAGAATGGGTAGAGGTGCCTCTTCTTGAGAGAAGGTGCGATTGCTGACGCAGCGCCGTCACCCCACGCCATTACCATCGTCGAGGCCATGACGATGGGTTTCTGGCTCCACAAAGCGAGCAGCAAGACACCTATTGAAACAATGTAGAAGACCGGGCCGTAGGCGTGAAGTCGCGAGTATCGCGTTTCGTCGACCATCGACTGTGTTAGGAAGCTCTGTTTCCTAGTCGCGAACGAGAGGCCTGTCATCAACCCCATTCCGATTGGAAGCAACAAAGGGTAGATGACATATGAGAAGAACGGAAGCAACAGGATGACATCTCCCGCCAGCAAGTGAATTGCCCTCCGAGTCGTGTAGGCGCCAAGGTTCAGTCTCTTCCTCAGAAGCTCTGACACGGCTATGAGAAGTATGACGAGAACGAATACTATCGCGACCAGACCCAGATCGAACAGGGAGACTTGCAAGGCCCAGCCTCCACTTGTGAAGTGATATATACTATGCTTCCCTTGCTCCGAATAAATAACATGCGATTCCGTCCAAGACAAGCACACACGGCGAAAGAGATGATAGATCCGGCGACCGTCTTCATTGCAGGCATCATATGCGGCGCTCTGGCTCTGGGCGCTTGGAAAGCACGCATTCTTGACGGCGGAGGCGCGACGACTGCCTTTCTGATAGGTTTCGTAACATTCGTCTTTCCCGCTGACGGATGGAAGTGGTTCATCGTCCTCCTGGTCTTCCTGACGGTTTCGAGCTACATGACACACTACAAGTATCAGGCCAAGCGGAAGAAAGGATTCGCGCAGGAGAAAGGAGGCGCACGCGCTTGGCCTAATGTGGCTGCCAACGGCGTAGTAGCCGGCATCCTGGTACTACTGACTCCGATCTTCCCGCGAGAACTGATACTGGCTGCGTTTCTAGGCGCAGTCGCCACAGCCAACGCCGATACCCTTGCCACGGAGATAGGGCTGCTTAACCCAACTGACCCGCGGTTAATCACAAACCTGAGAAGAATCGTTCCTGCCGGGACGTCTGGCGGCATCTCAGTCCTTGGCGAACTAGCTACATTACTCGGAGCGCTCGTCATCGGCATCGTCGCCGGATTCCTGAGAATGACCGGCAACCCCGGTTGGCCCTTGGGTGTCCTGATCGGCACCACGCTCGTAGGGGGTCTGGCTGGATGCACCATCGACAGCGTCATCGGCGCCACAATTCAAGGTATCTACAGATGCCGCAACTGCAACAAGATCACCGAAAACCGTAGACATTGTGGAGCTCCGTCGACGCCGCTGAGAGGGCACAAGGTCATCGACAACAATGTCGTGAATCTGATCGCGACCACATTCGGCGCCATAGTTGCGGTCTTGTTCCTGGTTTTCTCGTAGACCGTTTCGTCGAGCTCATGTTTCGTGTTGGTGGACCACTGCGTAGACGAGACCGAGCAGTTCTTATTATCCGGTTTGACCTGACACAAACCTGGCGACGATGAGGATTCAGAGTTACGCAAGAAACCGATGACGTGAAGGCATTATTCTGAGTCGCCGTCTCGCGCGAGGCTGGTGTGAAGCGCCAACGGGTATGGGCAGGTGGCGCCGCTGGGCAGGGTTTTAATAAGGCTTTGTAAGCTTATAGGCCCCTATGCGGCCCTCGGTCAACGTCTTATATAGAAAGCAGTCAGGAAATGGGAAGGGTGGGATTGAGATGCGCCCGCTGTTTCGCTGGCTGGTTCTTCTGCTACTGATCGTCAATGCGGCATCGGTTGTTGGGCCTGTTCATGCACAGATCGCGATTGCGATTGCAGCGACGGGCTGGACTACAACGACTGCAGCCATGGGCAGCGTAGTGGTCAATCAACTGACAGTCATCGTGGCGCCCGGACCCCCTCCGCCCGCGTTTCCCGTCTCGGTGACGCTGTCTCTAGTCGGTTGGGGTGGAGCGTGGTGGTGGGGAACATTCTCCCCCAACCCTGTGATCATTCCGGCACCGGCAGTGCCCGTACCCGTGACCCTCACCATACCGGTTCCCGGTCCAAGCGATATCTGTCCGGGTCAGAGTTCTCCAGGACCCTACTTCGTTCAGCTCACAGTTCAAGGAAGCGAACCGAGTTTGCCTGTAGCCACAGGGCCGACCATGACGATCAACATTCTGCCCACTGTGGCGATGCTGGCTGTCAATGTCGAGCCTAGCAAACCTTCATACATGGTTGGTGAAACGGTTTCACTCAGGATGGATTCCAACCTTCCCGCGGAGTACTACCTCAAGGTGAGAAAGCCAGACGGAAGTAACTGGGCGAGCGCACACGGCTACCTTCCCGCCACTTTCACAAAGAAAGCAGCTGAACCTCTTGGAACCTACACGGCCGAGCTGACTGCCTACTACTGCGGGGTAGCCCAAGATACCGCCTCTTTCACGGTTAGCCCTGACACGTATGAGATCACGATCTCTTTTGCCGGACTGCCGCCCGATGCCACGAGCGAGCTGCTCGTTGACGGAAGCAAGGTTGCTGACATGAGAGGCGGCGATGTACGCGTGCTGGAGTACCCAATTGGCACGTCACATACTTTCCAAGTCAGCCAGTACGTGAGCGGGGCAACGGGCTACAGATACTACTGCGCGTCGAACAGTTGGACCGCCGGCGCCCAGGGATCAAACGTGTTCAACTACGTGACTCAGGTCCGTTTGGATGTCAACACCGACCCGCCGGGAGTAGCGGACGTGACCGTGTCAGGTTGGCACGCGCTGGGATCGTCAGTGTCGATTACCCCGGTCGCAACTGATGTGCCGAGCGACCACGGGACCAAGTACATGTTCACTGAATGGACCGTAGACGGTACCCCAAGGGCCGGCAATGGCTTCGTCGTGACTATGGACGGACCTCACAACGTCGTCGCGAAGTTTGACACGATGTTCCTGCTCACGATAGTATCAGACTACGGAAATCCAAAGGGCGACGGGTACTACAAGGCCGGAGAGACGGCAACGTTTTCGGTCGATACCCCGGTCGGGTTTGGAATACAGCAGGTCTTCGTCGAATGGACGGGCGACCA
>CAZUTN010000033.1:0-11596 GCA_964623365.1 uncultured Candidatus Bathyarchaeia archaeon | reverse complement strand
TACAAGCAGCAGGCCCGGGATCACCTTGGAGGGGTGCCGGTCCATTTGGGAGAGATGGGCATTCCCTTCGACATAGACGCAGGCCGGGCTTACCGAACCGGTAACTTCTCCGTTCAGGAAAAGGCCCTCGACCGTTGCCTGCGGGCGGTTGAGGATAACATGATGAACGTTACCATCTGGAATTACACCTCGGATAACGACAATACTCGCGGGGACCAGTGGAACGGAGAAGACTTCTCCATCTTCAGCCGGGACCAACAGAAAGACCCAGCGGACATAAACTCCGGCGGTCGGGCCCTGAGGGCGTTACTAAGGCCTTACCCGAAGGCAACAGCCGGCGATCCGAAACAACTCTCGTTTGAAATGAACCGCCGTATTTTCCAATACGAATTCCAGCACGACCCGCGAGTCAAGCCTCCGACCGAAGTCTTCGTCCCACGTTTTCAGTATCCCGAGGGTTACAGAGTGCAAGTATCAGACGGAAGATGGGAAAGTGATTACACGCGTCAGTTGCTGCGCTATTGGCACACAGTGGACCGGAACTCACATGCAATTCGGATCTCTCCTAAATCACGGCGTGTTCTGGAAGCATCCATGTGTAGCAACGCGGCAAAGCCAAGCCATCTTTGAGTCATGAGGTTGCTGTAGGGATCTGTGTCTTGAAGCCGTTGTGGCAGGGCATCTCTCCAAAGCACTAGATACCGCGATGAATTCAGATCGAACTTGATCATGAGTCGACGATTCTCGGGCTCGTTGCCAACACATATGAGATTGGGGCCGCGATGTTCAACCGAATCAGAATACCAGAGGCTTCAGGTTTGACATCAAACACTAGTAGAGACATGACAGTCGTAACGGTGTGACTTCTCGTGCGTACCATAGAACTGGCCATGGCAAGTGTGCTCTCGGCGCTTTCAATCGCGATTCCGTTCGCGTTCAGGGGGAGCCCTCTTCAGATATACCTGCCCGCCTTCCAGTATTCGGGAACGTTGGCCTCGCATGTTCCCTCAATGCTTGCGATAGCGGTTGGGCCCATCGCAGCCGTTCTGGTTGGAGTTGCATCAACAATTGGCTTCGCCGCAACGCTAGGCCCAATTGTGGCCGCGAGAGCTTTCACACATGTGATTTGGGGTCTTGCAGCTGCTGTCTATGTTCGTCGAGGCGGCTCCTATGTCACGGCTCTCTTGCTGATCGCTCTTCCAATCCATTCGATCGGGGAAGGGCTGATCGTCTTCACACTGGCCCCGATGTTCGGGGCAATCAAGGTAGCCGCCGAGACCGCAACGGTTCTCGTCTTTGCAGGCACTGTGATACATCATCTGATAGATTCCGCGATCTCCATAGCCGTTCTGAAGGTAGTCAAGCCGCTTGTGCTTCCCCTTCTGCCACGGATGAGCCGCACTGTTCGGAAATCGACATCTATCCGAGGAGTCACAGGTAATCCTCGCACAGCCCGATCTTTGTCCTTAGCCGGTTTGCTCTTTTCCCTTTCGGCGAAGAGCCAGCCCCACTACTGCTAGCGCCACGACAAGCATAATGACAATTGCAGCCAACAGTTCGGTCGAAAGAGCAAATCCCACCTGCGTCGTCGCAACAACCGTCGTCGTCCCGGTTTCCGTCGTTTCAGTCTTGAGTGTCGTAGGTGTCGTGGTGGTGAGCGCTTGTGTGGCCTCCAGCTTCTCAGCAGCCGACATCATTCGCTGAGCTGCATCTTCCTCAAGACCAGCGATTTCTCTGAGCTTCGAAGCGACGAACTGTGACGACCAAGTTGAGGGCTGGTGAGTCTGGGCCTTGCGATTTTCGACCGCGATGTCCTTGAAGAAGAGCGCAGAGTCCTGTAAGTCGTCAGCTGCTCTAGATAGGATGCTGTCAAGACTAGGATATTCACGGATGATCACTCGTAGATATTCTGCAGTTGCAGCCCTTCCTAGGTAGCCTTCAGGACCCGCGTTCAGTTGCCAAGAGTGAGTCATCTGATCTATCAGTCGCGCGTTTGCGACCAGATCATCTGCCAATCTGCGCTGGCCTTCCACGCCGAAGAAAATGGCTGTCATCGGAGGCTTCGGGAACGGACCTATAGCGAGTTGAGCATTGTTCATCAGCGAATCAATGACAACAGACTCGAGATCCTGTTTGCTATCACCTGGTGCAATTGTCAGCATCCAATACTGCTGCATGGACTCCTCGCCTGTGGCCTTCCACGCTTCCTTGAAGTGTGCAATTGTCGTCTCTACGTAGGCATGGTCGGGGTGATCTGTGGAATCGAACAGGTAGACCTTGTCCTTGTCTTCATCGTAGCCCAAAACAACCATGAAGTGATCTACATGTTCGCCGACTAGTTGTTGCCAGTGGGGAGAGGTTTTCGCAAAGTCCCTCGCTACCGGGTATGTGTCTACGTGGATCATGACGGGGGTGTCGGCATCTATGGTGTCCTTCACACGTTGCCACGACTCGTCAAAAGGCCTACCTTGGACTTCAGACGCCTTGTATCCGAAGACTGGCGGAGTAAGTGTGAAGGCTTCCCTCATCATCTGGTCGGCATAGCCCAGCGGTCCACCCATTGTACCAGCAAACTTCTCGTCTGCGAAGTAGGCGAATCCGAACGGGCCTCCACTCAGTCCATGTATGAAGTCAAGATCACTCTGACCATAGTACTTGAACAGTGAGAGCCATGCGCCAGCGTAGCATTTTCCCCAGTACATGTCATTGGGGTATCCTCCCTCGCCTATCCACCCCATGAAGACCCCTGAGAATCCTTCTATGCGGTGCGCGGACGAAGACGAGACATCAGACACGCCCCGAGCCCGATACGTAGTTTCTTCCTCGGCATCTACAGGAACGGCGACCGCGGCAACTGACATTGCAAAAATCGCAACAGCAAGGACCGCCAAGACCAACTTCCTTTCTAGAACCACTCTCATCTCGCCAATCCACTCAAGTTTGGATACTTCTCATTGCCCCCTTCCTCGGCGCTCCCGTGAAGCAGAGAAAGCAGCGAATTCCCCACAGGCAAGCCGCGAATCTGACACAGCCGCAGGACTCTTCATCTCTGTAAATATTTGAGACTTTAGGTGCCGTTTCGAACTTCAAATAGTGTAATGAAGAGAGGTTGCTGGGGGATTCTTCCCCTAACCTGTAGTTCGTCGTTCAGGCAGTCGTTTTGCGTGTGCGCACCATGAGACCCGACGACGAAAAACTATTCCTCATGATGTTCAAATTTGCCTACCCTCGTTTGGCACTTGGGACTAGGGCATAACGCAGGTGCCGTGAGCCGTGAACGGTTCTTCGCAGACGCTGCCTCCTGTGGAGGCCCAGTAACGCGCTGGGCACACAGTCGTTTGTGTCTGCAGCAGCATTACTATCGATCCGACATGGGTGTCTGTGTATGGAGATCATGCTCAGATAGCTGCCCGTGCGTCGCACCGAGGCGGTAGAAACTCTCTAAATCGGCGTGGTAGGACGCCCGACTGGGTGCAACGCCTCTATCTCGTCTGTAACACTCGTTCGAACAATTGCTTATCAGACATCAATCGCATGTTTGAACGGCATCGCATTTCGAAATGTATGCGGGAGTAGGATTTGTTACACTGTCCGAAATGCGGCAAAGTCATCGAAAGAGAACCCAAGTCGAAGTCCGCAATATGCACTACTTGTGGCACGGCGATTCAAATGCCTTCGAGATGCACGTCAATCGCGTCATTCACGCGACCCGATTCGGACAAGAAGACTGAGACTACATACTGCTTGAGGTGCGGCCAAAGAATAAGGGGAAAGGCAAGATTCTGCAGCAATTGCTCGTACATGAAACCGCATGAGATCCAAACCATCTACTGATTTGACTGTGTGAACTCGAGCCTTTTCGGACGGAGAAAACCTAGGATGAATCGCACAATCAACGCAACGGTCCTCATTGTTCGGGTTGTTCTCTGGCTCTCTCCTCCACGTTGATACTCTTGCTTTCGTTCCATCTCAGGACCGCGCTTCACAGGTTCAGAATGTACACGATGCGCGTAGGCAAAGCCGAACATGCGCGCAAGTTCTGTGCGTGCGTCGTGGCCACCATCGAACCCTCACAGGCACGGCTTTGATTCGTGGTATGGGTCTCTTGGTGCGCAACGAGGGCGAAACGTCTCCTATCCTCCTATCGGTTCAAGTCTTGATGTCCGCACAATGAGGCCACACACAAACAAGACAACCAGTATCAAGAGTCCAAACTGCGACGGACGCACCATGCCGCATACTAACACAGCTAATTCGCGTGGAGATCGATCCACGTGAAATAGGAAGAAACTATCCGGCTGATGTCGGAATCGTTAGCCTCGTGAAATTCGCTGTCCGAGATCTGACAGATTCTCTAGAGCCTGTAATGGATATGAGGTCCGAGAGTGATCCGGTGGCTGCTAGAGGAAAGCGAGGTTATTTCTGGAGCTGCTCTATGGGCACATATCTTTCTGTGTAGCCCAACTCGGCGAGGACGGGCTGGTACACCGCGAGTCCCTCGGGGGTTCTCCACCTCTCGTGAGCCTTTATCCCTATCACCGCGACCTCCAATCCTTCCTTGATGTCCGCATTAGTCAGAGGCTTACCATCAGTCGTCATCCAGCAAGTCAGGTCAGGCGATATCACTACGGGCCTTCTGGCTCTCCAGGCGATCATGTTCTCATTCTTGTAGTCGACCCTCACGTCGGCGACCGTTACCCTTCCATAGTCGAATCCGCCCTTAGTCTCAACGGCCTTCTCCTTGACAGTTCCTCTTGCAAGCTCGTATCCCCTAGTGGCCTTCACCACAGCCTCAACCGGGTCCTTGCCCTTCTCGCTAGCCTCCCTCATCGACCTCCCAACCTCCTCAGCCCTTGTACAGGTTCCTGGGATAACGGCCTTCTTCAGTTGCCACCCAGCCATGGGATGACACGCTATGCCAGCCTTCATTCCGAAGGCTACTGTTATGCCCCTAGCCATCTTCTCGGCCGTCGGAGGGTCCCTTGGGTACAGAACAGCAAAATTACCACTTGCATCCGCCAGCGTAACCGGGGCTATGGGAATGTTGTGCACGTGAAACATGGTCATCTCAAGCTGCGGTATGGCCCTCTCTATGCCTGCGCCGTCGATTGCAGCAACGCCCCTCGCAGCTGCCGCGTGCAATGGCGTTATGGAGTTGAAGCCCCCGGTTTCGACGGCAACGGTATAGTCCATGGTCTTGCCGGTCGCCTCCTCCATCAACTTGAGGGCTGGCACATCTTCTTTCTCCCATCCCCTCTTGAGCAGAGCCTCTGGGGCGCCCATGCCAGCTACGACACACAGCATGCTGTAGTCGGGCACCTCCTGCGGGTCAACCAACCTAACCTCCTTGGCGACCTCCAATATGCTCTTCACGAGCTGGATACCGTTCTCCGGTGAGCCTCCCCCGCCAGACCCAAGCAACGTGGCTCCATACACGATATCGTTCAGCTCTCTTTCCCTCAAAACTCTCAATTCTGTTTCCTCAAATAATACGAAAAAACCAAGTTCCTAATAATTCTGTCTAGGCCGCAGTTTTGGTGTCAGGAGCCTCCCCCCTCATGTGCTGCTCGCTGGCCGTTGGTGTGCTATGCGTCGTGCGTCGTTTAGATCGAATTCTTGTGTGTGTGGGTAGGCTGGTGCGCACAAAATCAAGGGTCCACTCCGCAGAGCAAGCCGATGACAAGAAATGTCGCTCCAATGATGAAGGGCATCGCGACGAAACTGCTGATGGAATCGCATATGAAACCTCGGGGATTGAGGAAACCAAGCCTGCAGCAGACGCAGTCGCATTTTAAAGCCCGAGTAGACTCCAGAAGGAGTGACCTGTAATGGTGGAATCAGAAGAGGCCGTCGTTACAAAAGCTGATGTGGGATTCTACCCGAAAGAGAAACCGGGAATGGGCCAAGCGCTCAAAGGCCAGCTGATCCTCACCAATCGGAGGCTCGTCTACATTCGATACTTGGGCGGAAAATACGTGACCGCCAAGACAGCGGACTATAGCAACAGAATTGAGGAAGGACTGAGAAATGAGGGCAGCTTCGAAATTCCACTCAACACGATAACCGAAGCGAAGGTGGATAGAGTGTGGGGCACCCCCTACTTCAGGCTGCGCTACCAGGCACCATCAGGTGACAAGAAAGCCTGCTCACTCATCTTCGTATCTGCGATGAATGGAATAGCCGCGGCAGGAATCCTAGGACTTGCCCTCGCAAAATCGCCATACGACCAGCTAGCTCAAGCCATAGAACAGTTGAAAGCAGCCCAGAGAGGAGCCCCATCAGAACGCTGCTCTCACTGTGGACACTCGGTAGCTTTCGCAGATACCTTCTGCCCGAACTGTGGCACCAAACAATGATATTAGCCAAGGCAATGGCACGCAGATTCTTGCTCTCCGCCTTTCTCAGATGTTCTTCGAAGGTTGTTCGGGAAACGCGATGCCTTAGGGCTATCCCTTTTCCTAAGATCTGGAGAGTCATTCTGTGAATTTGCGCACCATGAGGCCCACACACATGAAATGGTGAGGGCCCCGACCCTGAAATATCGATTCGATGCAAATCATGAAGGCAAGAAGGTCGTGATGAAGGCAGACAGAGCTCACTAGCCCTTCTGCTCGTAACATCAAGCTTGACGAGGCCTCTTGAGCAGGGCGCGATGTTCAGCTAGGCGGGCCGGTTGCAGCTTAGGAAGATGGTTTTCTTGAGCAAACTGAGAAAGCGATCAGGAGAACTCAAGGACTTCGATGCAACCAAGCTAATGGCTTCTCTGACGAGGGCGGTAGCAAGTGATTACATGGCCAGGAGGATCTGGATTGAGGCGATGATCGAGCAAGACTGTGAGAGGAACGACTGCACCGGTCGTGAACTATGCGTCGAGTTGGAAATGTTTGCCGGGCATTCTGGTTGATAGGCTTGAGAAAAAGTTCGGATCTATGACAGCCGTGGATCAGCTTAGTTTCGAGGTGGACGAAGGCGAAGTATTGGGACTGCTGGGTCCTAACGGTGCCGGCAAAACGACCACTGTCCGCATGCTCGCCTGTCTCATCTCCCCGACCGGAGGTTCAGCAAGTGTCTGCGGCTTCGCGGTCACACACGAGCCGGGCAAGGTTAGAGAGAGGGTCGGCATACTCACAGAGAACCCCTGCCTCTATGAACGGCTCACGGCCTACGAGAACATGGAGTTCTTCGCTGAAGCCTACGGCGTCTCATCCCGAGAGGAACGGAAGAGGAGAATCCGCGAACTGCTCGAATTTTTCGACCTTTGGAACCGGAGAGCGGGCAAGGTCGCCTATTTTTCCAAGGGGATGAAGCAGAAACTCGCGATCGCTCGTGCTCTTGTTCACAAGCCCCCGGTCCTACTCATGGACGAGCCTACCGCAGGCCTTGACCCAAAGTCAGCCAAAGAGGTCAGAGACATGGTTACTCAACTCAGCCACCGTGAGAAGCGGGCCGTTTTGCTGTGCACGCACCGCCTCGAGGATGCGGAGAAGCTCTGCAACCACGTGATGATAGTCAACAAAGGTAAAGGGATCGCCACGGGAACCCCAGAGTCCCTCCAGAAGAAACTCGTGGGTCCCCCCGTTCTTGAGGTCGTGCTGAAGCTTGCAAGCGCTAAGGCAGCAGAGGCCGTCAGGCGCCTCGTATTTGTCAGATCTTTGAACACAGACGGGCCAAGTCTTCTGATGACCCTCGATGATGATCCCAATTTGGCCACCCCGGAAATTGTCGATGCGATCGTACGGGCCGGCGGACGCATCCTATCCGTGAACTCACTCAAGCCGTCAATGGAAGAAATCTACCTGAAGCTGATCGGGGAGGCTGGCCGATGATGAGGCTGCGCAAAGTCGTGCTCGTTTTCCAGAAGGACTGGTTGGAGATTCGCAGAAACTGGCAGGTTCTTCTGCCCCTGCTGGTCGTTCCGGTTGTGTTCGCCGCGGTCTTGCCCGTTGTTGCAGTTGTTCCAACACTGTCGATTCCTTCACAGTCTTCTTCTGAGGGGCTGCTGACAATCATGAGGACACTCCCTGCCCATGTAAGACACGAGATTTTCGGAATGACTGGCCAGCAAGCGATAACATACATGATGTCGTTTTATCTTTTCGCCCCGGTCTTCCTGATCATCCCGATAATGGTGTCCAGCGTCATCGCATCTGACAGCTTCGCCGGTGAAAAAGAGAGAAAGACCATCGAAGCTCTCCTGGCGACATCTTTGTCTGACGGCGAGATGCTGCTCGGAAAGATACTCGTGTCGTTCGCGCCCGCAGTAGTCGTCACGACAGTCGCCTTCATCATCTACTCGGCGGTTGTTGACTACATGACACTCGGCCTGTTCGATGGCAGGTTCCTATTTCCAAACACGATTTGGCTATCGTTGATCTTCGGTCTGGCTCCAGCGTTGGCCTTTGCAAACATAGGATTGACCGTGATCATTTCCGCACGGGTCAAAGGCGTTCGAGAGGCTCAGCAAATTAGCGCGCTTCTGTTGGTTCCATTGATCGCGGCCGTACTTGGGCAGGCATCGGGGTCGATGTTCTTCGATCCCCTACTCATAGCCGCGCTGACGACGCTGCTTGTGGCGTTCGACATCATGATTTTCGTCGCTAGCATGAAGGCTTTCGGAAGAGATCGCATCCTCGCAAGACTCTCTTAGGACTGCATCTCGTGTGTACATCCGTCTCGTCGAGTCTGAATCCCTGATTTTTCGTTTGCGCCGACGCCCCTGCCACTTCAAGGATGTCTGCGCCAGCTATAGATTCGAATTCTGCCCAGGTTTTGGAGTTGACGTTGCTGGAGGATCGACTCTCAGTTGTTCGCGACATTTTCTTGCCCGTTTCTCGAAGAGGAATCGTTGAGACGGAAATCGAGTGGTTCGTGTCTGGAAGATCGGGTTGGGTGAGTGTCGACCGATTTGAACTGCATGTGTCGCCGGCAGTCTTGCCATTTTGCACGCGTGCGGCGGGGGATGCGTGATCGCTTCCATCGTCGAGCGTAGGATCGCCTCTCAGAATCGCATCAACTCGATTGATGGCTTCGTCCAGATCGGTGCTGGTTGGGGATTCGGTGCGAAGTCCATGATAGAACCGCTCAATGACGAATTCGAGGAGAGGTCTTACGCTTGGGCCGAGGTTCTCAATCATTATGCTGGAGAATTCAGGAAACCTTGTTGGTATGTCGGTGTCCTTCATGCCGTAGTCGGTCTTGAGCAGCTCATAGATGGTGTTCTTCGTCAACTGTCCTAATGCGCTGAGCCCCTCATCTACCGCGTCCGAAAGCAGTTGTGAATACATCACGAACCTCACGTTCCGTGCATAAGGGGGTGGAATCTCAGAGGCATGCGCCCGTACTTCATCTGTTGTGCGATAGTGTGTTACACACATCCGTTTTTTGGGCGAAGCACATGAGGAATCGAAGGACCAGGTCCCAACGGCATGACTCTGCAGATTGCCGCAGTGGGAGTGGGGCGTGGTCTTTCGATCAATCAAGGTAGAATCGGGATGAACGAAAGAGCCAGAATTCTGGTTGTCGACGACGACGTGACGATTAGGAGGACTCTTTCGATGATACTCGCACAGGCAGGGTACCTAGTTGAAACTGCTGGGAATGGCGAAGAGGCCATCGCCAAATCTGATGTCAATTTCTACAACCTTGCCTTGATCGATGTTCGTCTTCCTGACATGAAAGGAACAAAACTGTTGACCCTGTTGAGGGATACCGTGCCCAGAATGATAAAGGTGATTCTGACAGGGTTCCCCATGATGGATAATGCGGTTGAGGCTATCAACCGTGGTGTCGACGGGTACTTGACGAAGCCGGTGGACGGAGAGAAGTTGCTCAGTACAGTCAGAGCGCTTCTCAAGAAGCAAGGCAGGGAGAAAGAGTTCACGGAACAGAGACTCGTGCAGTATGTGAACAGCCGATTCAAGCATGGAAGAACGATTCGGCGAGAGAACGAAGCAAAAGGAATCAGCTCGTAGACAAATTGCGAGCACTGTTCGCGATTTTGTGCACTAGGATCCAACCACACGTTGTGAAGACTATTGCGTATGCTGCTGTAACCGCAGCTGTGACCGAGCCGCGGCAGCCTGCCCACACACGAGAATCACTCCCATCTCCTAGGGTTCAAACTACGACGCCGGCACCAATTGACCGGGGATGCAGATAGGAGGCTCGTCCCGGTTGGGATGTGGAAGTCTGGCTGCTCCACGTGGTGCTCGAGGGTAGCGCCGGAGGCGAGTCGGTTTACGATGCAGCGAATTCGTGTACAGTCAGAGAATCCACTTTGTTCCTGTATCGAGTATTGGATACGGGCTGTGGAAGCACACGTGCAAGGCAGATGTCGCGTTCTGCTTCGTCCGCTTCGTGGAGGATGTACAGGTTACTTCTTTGAGCGCCTAGTTGAGGTCTTCGCCTCGTGTTCTTCAGCGCGTGCCTCAATGAATTCTTTGACTTTCTCTTCGCCGTACTTCTTGGCTTCCTGCTGCTTCTGCAGTTGTTCTTTGATCTTGCGTAACAGGTCTTGCATGGTGTATGGTTTGGCAAGGTATCCGTCGGCGCCCCGGTTGACGGCTTCGATAGCGTTCTCGAGTGAGGGGTAGCCGGTTATGATGATCTTGACCATCTTCGGAACCGTTTCTCGCAATGCGGTCAACAGTTCTATGCCGTTCATGTCGGGTAGACGGATGTCGACCAATGCGACGTTGTAGAGTCTCGCTTTGCATTTCGCGATTGCTTCTTTGCCGTTCTCGGCTACGTCGACGAGATACCCGTTCTCCTTCAACATGGCTTCATGTGACTTGCGTACGGTCGCGTCATCGTCGATGACGAGAATTCTCGCCTGTTCCAGTTCTTTCATCTCTTGGGCTTCACCTCTCCTTGCTTGATTGGAAGCGTCACTGTGAAGGTTGATCCCTTTCCAGGCCTGGTTTCGACGCTGATCGAGCCGCCGTGTGCTTCGACGAGGCGTTTAGCGATTGGCAAACCGAGCCCTATCCCCTTCGCCTTCGTTGTGAACAGTGGACTCCAAACCTTTGCCATCGCCTCTTCCGTCATTCCCTCTCCTGTGTCTCTGAAGGTTATCTGAAGATTTCCATTCGACTCGTTGCTTGCGATTTTAAGCGTGCCCCCGTCTGGCATGGCGTCGACAGCGTTCCGCATGATGCTCACGAAAACCCGTCTCATCTGGTCCACATCCAGCCTCATCTTGGGTTGGCTCTTGGTTGAGTCGACCACACGGATTGTTTCTGGAATCTTCACATATTCGAGAGCGTCTTTTGTGATTGATCTCGCGTCGGTTTGGACAGGCTCTAGGTGGAGCTCCCTTGAGTATTCCAGGAGGTCGCTTATGATCTTGTCAGAGCGCCGTATGGCTTCTTCGATGAGGTGCAGCATCTCTCTTCCTTTCCCGCTCAACCTTGAACCTTCTTTCTTCTCCAGATAGTATGCGGCGCCTGTGATGCCTGTTAAGGGGTTGCGGAGGTCATGTCCCACCATCGCTGCCATTTCCCCGATTGTGGCTAACCGTTGAGACCTGAGAAGTGCTTCCTGCATCTGCTTGCGCTGGGTGATGTCTCTGACGATGCACCAGATCATGTCGGATTTA